>JAZQSI010000109.1:0-5258 GCA_045629985.1 Eubacteriales bacterium | reverse complement strand
GCGCGACCGCACGCCTTGAATACGCCTTCGATTATGTGGTGGGAATTCTTGCCTGCAAGCTGTCTTATGTGGAGCGTTACCTTTGCCTCGCGGACAAACGCAAGCCAGAACTCCTCGCAGAGCTCACAGTCAAAATCGCCTACCTTCTCGGCAGGGATTGAAAGGTCACACACAAGAGTTCCGCGACCTGAAATATCAACCGCCGAGAGGATGAGAGCCTCGTCCATTGGAAGGGTGATGTCGCCATAGCGGCAGATACCGCGCTTGTCCCCGATTGCTTCATAAAAAGCCGAGCCGAGAGCTATGCCGATGTCTTCAGCCGTGTGGTGACAGTCAACCTCTATATCGCCCTTGCAGTCAACCGAAAGGTCATATGCCGCATGGCGGGCAAAAAGCGTCAGCATATGGTCAAGAAACGCACTTCCGCTTGATATTTCGCTCTTGCCCGTACCGTCCAGGTTGAGGGAGAGCTTTATCTTTGTTTCTGCTGTATCTCTTTTAATCTCTGATGCTCTCATATCTTCATCTCCTTAAGAGTTTTGATAAGTGTTTCCATCTGCTTGTGGCTTCCGATGGTTATGCGGACAAACTCGGAAAGTCTCGGTTTGTCAAAGTAACGCACAAGGATGCCACGGCGCTTGAGCTCGCGATAAAGCTCTCCGCCGTCCTTTGACGGAGGCGCGGCAAACACGAAATTCGCCTTTGATGGCAAAACGGAAAATCCGAGTTTTTTAAGTTCTTCAACCGTCCACTCACGGTTTTCTTCAATCTTCTTGCAGTTGCGTCTCGTATAAACTTCGTCCTCAATAACTCCGACACCCGCCGCCATCGTCATGCGGTTGATGTTGTACGGGTTTGTCGAGAAGCGGATAGTGTTGAGGTCGCGGATGAGCTCACGATTTCCTATTGCAAAGCCGAGCCTTCCGCCTGCGAGTGAGCGCGACTTTGAGAAGGTCTGCGTTACAAGCAGGTTTTTGTATTTCGGAACGAGCTTTACTGCGCTCTCTGCGCCAAAATCGACATACGCTTCGTCAATAACGACAACGTTATCAGGGTTTTTCGCGACAATCTCCTCAATATCCGAAAGAGGAAGCGCGATGCCCGTCGGCGCGTTGGGGTTTGCTATGAAAATCGTCTTGCCGATACCGAGGAACTTTTCCTTATCGACCGTGTAGTCCTCGCGGAGCGGAATTTCCTCGTACTCAATATTGTTTACCGTTGCAAAGACGGGATAGAAACCGTATGTTATGTCGCAAAACGCCGCACTCGTCGCCTCATCGCAGAACGCCATGAATGCGAAGTTTAAAATGTCGTCCGAGCCGTTGGTAAAGATTACCTCATCCTCACCAATTCCGTAAAGAGCGGCAAGCTTCTTCACGAGAGTTTTGCACTCGGGGTCGGAATAAAGCTGGAGACGCTTTGCCTCGCGATACGCTCCCTTTATCGCGCGCTTTGAGGGCGGAAAGGGAGATTCGTTTGTATTGAGTTTTATGTACTTCATATCCTGCGGCTGTTCACCCGGGGTATATGGAGTAAGTTTTTTGTATTTATCACTGAAAAATCTGCTCATTATTTATCTTCCATTCGTATTTTAGCGCTTCTTGCGTGAGCGGAGAGACCTTCCGTTTCCGCAAAGTATGCCACGTCCTCGGCAACGCGCGAGAGTGCGTCGCGAGTGAAGTATGTATATTGCGACTTCTTTATAAAGTCATCTACCGAGAGCGGGCTTGAGAATCTCGCCGTACCGCTTGTAGGGAGCGTGTGGTTCGGGCCTGCGAGGTAATCACCAAGAGCTTCGGGGCAGTTTCTTCCCATGAAGATTGAACCTGCGTGGCGGACTTTATCGAGATAGTCAAAGGGACTGTCCACACACAGCTCAAGATGCTCGGGTGCAAGCTCGTTTGAAAGCTCTATCGCACCTGCGAGGTCATCGGTGATAAGAATTTTTCCGTTTTTGTCAATAGATGCGCGGGCAATCTCATATCTCGGGAGCTTTTCAAGCTGAATCTCAATCTCCTCTGCGACCGCCTTTGCAAACTCTTCACAGTCGCAAATCAGCACTGCACTTGCGAGCTTGTCGTGCTCTGCCTGCGAGAGAAGGTCTGCCGCAATGTGCGCGGGATTTGAGTTGCCGTCTGATATTACGAGGATTTCCGACGGACCTGCTATCATATCAATCGCAACGCGACCAAATACCTGACGCTTCGCCTCTGCGACAAACGCGTTGCCCGGGCCGACGATTTTATCGACCTTCGGGATGCTCTCCGTGCCGTAAGCAAGCGCGGCAATCGCCTGCGCTCCGCCGACCTTGAAAATCTTATTTACTCCCGCTATTCTCGCCGCGGCGAGGATTGCAGGGTTTATCTTTCCGTCAGCTGACGGAGGCGTTGTTATAACAACCTCGCGGCAACCTGCGACAAGCGCCGGGATAGAGTCCATAAGCACCGTTGAGGGGTACGCCGCCGTGCCGCCAGGAACGTAAAGACCTGCGCGGTCGAGCGGAATAATCTTCTGCCCCATAACCACACCGTCAGTATCATTTATAATAAAGCTCTGACGCTTCTGTGCGCTGTGGAACTTTCTTATGTTTGCGGCGGCGCTCTCCAGAATTTCGATAAGGCGCGGAGAAACCGCTTTCATCGCCTCGTCAAATTCCTCTTCACTTACAGCAAGAGAAGAAAGCTCTGCCTTGTCAAAACAGCGCGAGTATTCAAAAAGTGCCGCATCGCCGTTTTTCTTTACGTTTTCTATAATCTCGGAAACGATTCCCGATACGTCCGCCTCGGTATAGCTTCGCGCAAATATTTCCTCGCGCGGAGTTTCGCTTACTTTCAAAATCTTTATCATGCCTTCGCCTCCCGAGAGCGTTCAATTTCCCTTACTACTCTCTCAATCTGCTCCGACTTGAACTTGAAACTCGACTTGTTCGCAATAAGACGAGCCGAAATCGGAACGATTGTTTCAAACACCTCGAGGTTGTTCTCCTTGAGAGTTGTTCCCGTTTCTACGATGTCAACGATGACATCGGAAAGACCGAGAATCGGCGCAATCTCGATTGAGCCGTTTAAGTGGATGATGTCGATATCGCGACCCTTTTCGCGGTAGTACTTTCCCGCGATGTTACTAAACTTCGTTGCAACGCGGAGCGTTCTGTCGGTATTGTCGCGCCATTCTTTCGGTGCGGCAACAGCCATACGGCAAACGCCGAGACCGAGGTCAGAAAGCTCATAAACATCGGGTGCATATTCAAGGAGAATGTCCTTACCCGCAACGCCGATGTCAGCGGCACCGCGCTCGACATATATCGCAACGTCCGACGGCTTTACCCAGAAATAACGGACGCCTGCCTCTTTATTTTCAAAGATGAGCTTGCGGCTTTCTTCCAAAAGTTCAGGGCAAGGAAACCCTGCGGCGGCAAAAGTCGCATACACCTTTTCTCCAAGTCTGCCCTTTGGCAGCGCAACATTAAGCATTGTCAAGAACCTCCGTTATCTCTCCGTTTGAAAGCTTCACAAGACGTTTATATCTAAACTTTGCGGGAATCTTTCTCTGTGCGCTTACACTCTCGCCGCGCGCGGAAATATGCTCAACCGCACGGCTGATGTTTGAGGCGCTCTCGCCCTCTTCGTAGAGAAGAAGCGTATCCGCATCAAATCTCTCGCCGACGTTCTCAAGAGTTTTGAGCATATCGAGGTATATCGCAAAGCCGATAGCTCCCGATCTCTTACCCATTCTCTTCATGAGGTTATCGTATCTTCCGCCGGAGAGGATGCTTGCGGGAACGCCCTTTACAAAACCCTTGAAAACAATACCGTTATAGTACTTTATATCGTCAACAACCGAGAAGTCTATTCTTACCTTGTCAGAAAGCCCTGCTACGCGGAAAGCATCACAAATGATGCGAAGTTCGCGGAGATGCTCCTCACTTATCGAAAGTTTTTCAAGCTTCTCCATAACCTTTTCGGGGCTGCCGTATGAAGAAACGAGGATTTTGAGCGCGTCTGCATCACTACCGTCTCCGCAGATTGCGGAGATGCCGTGAACGTTCTTCTCACCGATGCACTTTATAACCTCGCGTCTCTCATCGTTTGAAAGCGACATTTTGTCTATAATATCCGTAAGTATTCCGATGTGCGAAATATCGAGCACGCAATCTTCCGAAATCTCAAGAAGGCTCTTCATCGCGAGTGAAAGCACCTCGAAAACTGCATAGTCGTCAATATCACCGATGCACTCAAGACCCGCCTGCATAATCTCGCGGAAACCCTCTGCCTCTTTCGTGACGCGGTAAACGTTTTCGTTATAATAAAGCTTCTCGACACAGCCTGCCGCATCCTTGCAGTTTTTGATTATGGAAAGCGTAACGTCAGGCTTTAGTGCCTTTATGCGACCGTTTGTGTCAGTGAACGTAATAACGCTGTCGGAAATAAGAAAATCCTTGTTTCTGACGTATAAGTCATACTCCTCGAACTTTCCCATTTTGTATTTTGAATAGCCGTATTTTTCATACAGCTTGCGGAGAGCATATACAACCCTCTCGTCGTTCTTTAAAACACCAAGAATCTCGCTCATTTCTTCTCCTCCGCTGATAATTTAGAGAGAGCCGCGCGGTATCCGCCACTGCCGTAGTTGAGGCAACGGCTGACACGGCTTATCGTCGCGGTGGAAACGTTTACTTCTTTTGAAATGTCCTGATAATTCTTTCCCGAGTCGAGAAGACACGCAACATCAAATCGCTGACCCATATCCTGCACTTCCTTTATCGTGCAGATGTCCTCAAAAAATTTATAGCACTCGTCAACCGTTTCAAGCTTAAGTATTACCTCGAAAAGTCTGTCGAGCGATTTTGAACGAATTTCTGCCATTTGTATGCACTCCTTCGCATTTAATTCACTTTCATATGATACCACTTTATCTTGCTAAAGTCAAGCGTGAATTTCAGTCAATTAAAAAGCCTGTGGGCGACCCCACAGGCTTTTATTATTCTGATTACTTAGAATATGCAACTCTGATTGTTGCGCCGTCACGGTAGATGACGTATGCGCGTGCTACTGTTGCATCGTCTGAGCTTGCCATGAACTGTGTTGCATTAAGGTCAGCTGATACTGCCTTTGCACCAAAGCTGTTTACTGTCGGCACGCCGCTTGATGCGAAGAGGATACCCTTTTCTACGATTGTCTTGCCCTCGAAGTTTACGAGCTCAAGCATGTATGCGCCGTCGTTTTCGAAGAGAACTACTGCCGGAACATCAGACTTCT
>JAZQSI010000108.1:0-14148 GCA_045629985.1 Eubacteriales bacterium | reverse complement strand
CGGCGACCATTCAGACGTTTACGCTTGCCGTCAGACAGGCTACGCTATGATGGCTGAAACAAACCAGCAGGAAATCATGGATCTCGGCGCTGTTGCTCACCTCGCAACAATCAAGGGTCGCGTTCCGTTCCTCAACTTCTTCGACGGCTTCAGAACATCCCACGAAATCCAGAAGATTGAAGCTTGGGATTACGAAGACCTCAAGGAAATGGTAGATATGGATGCGATCAAGGCATTCCGTGCTCGCGCTATCAATCCTGGGCATCCGGTTCTCCGCGGCTCTGCTGAAAACGGAGACATCTTCTTCCAGCACAGAGAGGCATGTAACGAATACTACAATGCTCTCCCGGCTATCGTTGAAGAATACATGGACAAGGTCAACGCAAAGCTTGGCACAGACTATAAGCTCTTCAACTACTACGGCGCAGCTGATGCTGACCGCGTAATCATCGCTATGGGCTCCATCTGCGACGTTGCTGAAGAAGTTATCGACTACATGAACGCACACGGCGAGAAGGTCGGTCTTATCAAAGTTCGCCTTTACCGTCCGTTCGTTGCCCAGAAGCTTCTCGAGGCTATCCCTGCTTCTGCTAAGAAGATTGCTGTTCTTGACAGAACAAAAGAACCCGGTTCACTCGGCGAGCCGCTCTATCTCGACGTTGTTACAGCTCTTGCTTCTCTCGGCAAGAACGACGTTAAGATCGTCGGCGGTCGTTACGGCCTCGGTTCAAAGGATACACCTCCTGCAAGCATCTTTGCTACATTTGCAAACCTTGCAGAAGCTAACCCGAAGAACGGCTTTACACTCGGCATCGTAGACGACGTCACAGGTCTCTCCCTCGAAGAGAAGGCTTGCCCCGACACAGCTGCAGAAGGCACAATCTCCTGCAAGTTCTGGGGTCTCGGCGGCGACGGTACTGTTGGTGCTAACAAGAACTCCATCAAGATCATCGGTGACCATACCGACAAGTTCATCCAGGCATACTTCCAGTATGACTCAAAGAAGACAGGCGGTATCACAATTTCTCACCTCCGCTTCGGCGATAAGGCTATCAAGTCACCGTACTATATCAACAAAGCAAACTTCGTTGCTTGCCACAACTCTTCTTACATCCTCAAGGGATACAAGATTGTTGAGGACGTTGTTCCGGGCGGCACATTCATGCTCGACTGCAGCTGGTCTATTGATGAGCTCGACAAGATGCTTCCGGCATCCGTCAAGGCTTACATCGCAAACAACGATGTAAAGTTCTACATCATCGATGCTACAACAATCGCTGCTAAGGACATCGGCAACGCAAAGGTTAAGAACACTATTCTCCAGTCCGCATTCTTTGCTCTTGCAAACATCCTCCCGAAGGATGAGGCTATTGAGTATATGAAGAAGATGGCTTACAAGTCCTACATCAAGAAGGGCGAAGCTATCGTTGAGCTCAACTACAAGGCTATCGACGCAGGTGCAAACGCAGCTGTAGAAGTTGCAGTTCCGGCTTCCTGGAAGGATGCCGGCGAAGATGCTCCGAAGGCTCCGGCTACAGGCAACCGTAAGGACCTTGTTGATTTCGTCAACAACATCGTTGAGCCCGTTTCACGCATGCAGGGTGACTCTCTCCCGGTATCCGCATTCAAGGATATGGCAGACGGTACATTCCCGCAGGGCTCTGCAGCTTACGAGAAGCGCGGCGTTGCAGTCAACGTTCCGGTATGGCATGCTGAAAACTGCATCCAGTGTAACAACTGTGCATTCGTTTGCCCGCACGCTACAATCCGTCCGTTTGCTCTTACTGCTGAAGAAGCTGCAAACGCTCCGGCTGCTACAAAGTTCACAGAAAAGCCTGTCCTCAAGACAGATTACAAGTTCACAATGGCAATAAGCCCGATGGACTGCATGGGATGTACTCTCTGCGTAAAGGCATGCCCGGTAACAGCTAAGGCTGAGCGCGATGGTACACCTGAGAAGAAGGCTATCGAAATGACAAAGCAGGCTACACAGCTTGATCAGCAGCCGGTATTCGACTACTGCGTTGCAAACGTTTCAGAGAAGCCCGAACTCATCAACAAGACAATCAAGGGCAGCCAGTTCAAGCAGCCGCTCCTCGAGTTCTCCGGCTCTTGCGCAGGTTGCGCTGAAACATCTTATGCTCGCCTCATTACACAGCTCTTCGGTGAGAGAATGTACATCTCCAACGCTACAGGCTGTTCTTCCATCTGGGGTGGATCTGCTCCTGCAACACCGTACACCGTTAACAAGGAGAGCGGAAAGGGTCCGGCTTGGGCTAACTCCCTCTTTGAAGACAACGCTGAGCACGGTCTTGGTATGTACCTCGGTCAGAAGGCAATCCGCGAGCGTCTCATCGCTTCTATCGAAGACATCGTAGCAGGCGACAAGGCTCCGGCTGAGCTTAAGGCAGCAGCACAGAACTTCCTCGATACAAAGGATAACGGTGAAGCAAACGAAGCAGCAACAAAGGCTCTCGTTGCTGAGCTTGAAAAGGTTGCAGGAAACTGCGACAAGTGCGCAAGCATCCTCGCAGAGAAGGACTACCTCTCCAAGAAGTCTGTCTGGATCTTCGGTGGTGACGGTTGGGCATACGATATCGGCTTCGGTGGTCTCGACCATGTTCTCGCTTCAGGCGAAGATGTAAACGTTATGGTCTTCGATACAGAAGTTTACTCCAACACAGGCGGTCAGGCTTCCAAGGCTTCCAACATCGGTCAGGTTGCTCAGTTTGCTGCAGCAGGTAAGAACATCATGAAGAAGAACCTTGCAGAAATTGCAATGTCCTACGGTTATGTTTACGTTGCACAGGTTGCTATGGGTGCTGATATGAACCAGACACTCAAGGCACTTGCTGAAGCTGAAGCTTATCCGGGTCCGTCACTCATCATCGGCTACGCTCCTTGCGAAATGCACGGTGTTAAGGGCGGCATGGTAAACTGCCAGGCTGAAATGAAGAAGGCAGTTGAAGCAGGCTACTGGCAGATGTTCCGTTACAACCCGACTCTTGAAGCTGATAAGGCATTTACTCTCGACTCCAAGGAGCCGACAGCTAACTATATCGACTTCATCAAGAGCGAGACACGTTATGCTCGTCTTGCACAGCAGTTCCCTGAAAGAGCAGAAGAGCTCTTTGCAAAGGCTGAAGCTGCTGCAAAGGCAAAGTACGAAAAGTATGCAAAGCGTGCAGGTAAGTAATTAAATATAACCCTTTTAAGGTCGCGGGAAGCAACACGCTTTCCGCGACTTTTTTATTCTCCAAACAGTAGAAACTTTTTTCAACCGTTTTTCCTCCACCATGAATTTGATCAATAAAGTTTTCATCCTCAAAACCATCCGTGCCCTTTTCGCAAATATCTGCGCACCTTTCTCCTAAAACATTGCGTTTTTCTACTCGATATTTTTTTCTCCATGAAATGCTTTGCAAAAAGTTCCTACTTGACGTATTCGTATTGACTTGTATTTATTTCCTATGTTATTCTTTTGTCACATTCCCAGGGCACAAAAATACAAACTTCGAAACGGAGGCATTAAAAATGAAGAAAAAGATTCTTGCATTGCTTCTCGCTACACTCATGCTCCTTTCTCTCGTTGCATGTATGGGCGGCGGCAGAGACCGTGGCGGCATCGAAAAGATCGAATCCGATACCGATCCGCTCACAAAAGATGACGTAATCAAAGCTGTAATCTACTCACATCCGAGCTGGCCGTATCAGGACAGCTGGAAAGTTATGGAGTACATAAGAGAAAACATTGGTGCTACACTCGAAACCATCGCTATCCCAAACTCCGAACTCTCCACAAAATATTCCGTTATGTTCGCTGACCCGGAAACTCTTCCGGACACAGTTCCATACGACGGTCAGTCGAGATCTTCCAAACATGCAGCTGACGGTTCAGCTGTCTCTTTCGAAGCAGTGGCTGACTATATGCCAAACTACACAAAGTGGGTTGACAGCCTTTCAGAAGAGGACTACGCAAACTTCATCCAACCCCGTAAGGCCGCTGACGGTAAGATTTACTACTCTCCGACTATGGGTCGTGATACAACAGAAGGCGTTATGGCTTGGATCTACCGCAAGGATATCTTTGAAAAGCACGCTCTCAAAGTTCCGACAACCTTCGATGAACTCTACGAAGTATGTAAAGAACTGAAAACTCTTTATCCTGACTCTTACCCGCTCTGTATGAGAAGCGGTATCGGCATGAATCTCAACGTCATGGCACCTTCCTTCGATAAAGATTGGGCAGGCATGGGCTTCTATTACAACGAAGCTGAAGGCAAGTGGAAGTACGGCGTTCTTGACCCTGCCATGAAAGAGTTTCTTGAGTTTGCTATCAAGATGGTCAAGGAAGGCCTTCTCAATCCGGACTTCGCTACTATCAAGGCAACAGAGTGGCAGCAGCTCATCACAACAAACCGTGGTTTCATCACTCCGGAATATCAGACACGTATTGACTTCTTCAATTCAATCTTCAAGGACAACAACGAGCCCGGTCGCTTCACAGCAATGATTCCGCCGGTTGCAAATGCAGAAAAGGGTGCTCCTCTCGTTATGAGAAACAGTCTTGACCCATATGGTAACATCATCTGCAATACGCGTGACCACGACCGTATCGCTAACGCTGCTAAGTACCTCGACTGGTTCTATGCAGATGAGAACGTTGAGCTCGTTTCCTGGGGTAAGGAAGGCGAAACATTCGAAGTTGTAAACGGCAAGAAGCAGTACATCACAAACGGTTCCAACGAGCCTGTAAAGACACTTTACGGCTTCGGTGTTCCGCAGACATTCTACCGCATTGATAAGGAAGCAATCGAAGCTACGGAATCTGCTGACATTTCGGAAAACCGTGCGATGGTTCTTGAGCACAGAGTTGCAAAGAACAATGCTTCTTCATACATCACATTTAATAACGAAGAGCAGGAGCTTATGACAGATACAAGAGACGTCATTATAAGATACACAAACGAGACAATCACAAAAATTCTCCTCGGTCAGCTTCCGCTCTCAGCTTACGATGAACTCGAAGCAAAGTGTTATGAGTACGGTCTTGAGGACGTCCTCGCAACCTACGAAGCAGCATACTCAAGAATAAAATAAACTGATTTCTCCTAAGGAATCATTCAGGTTGGCACGATTTGTTTTCAAATCGTTCCACCACACTTTAAACTCGCGGAAAGTATTACACTTTCCGCGACTTTGCGTTTTTTTTGAAGTTTTCAAAATAACTTGCAAATCGTTTCCAAATCCGTTGCGTCGATTGACTTGAATGCACCGTTATATTAAAATATTATTAAGTTAACGACAAGAACAAGGTGTGTTTTTGTCAAAATTACAGGAGGAATTAAAATATGAAGAAAAGACTGCTCGCATTGCTTCTCGCAGCAATAATGGTGCTTTCCCTTGTTGCATGTACAGGAGGCAGAAACAGAGGTAACCTCGACAAAATTGAATCTGACACCGACCCGCTCACAAAAGACGATGTAATCAAAGTTGCTTTCATGTCACACCCGAGCTGGCCGTATCAGGACAGCTGGAAGGTTATGGAATATGCACGCGAATGTATTGGTGCAACAATCGAAGTAAACTCCATCCCGAACGGTGAAGCTGCAACAAAATACAACGTTATGTTTGCAGACCCCGAAACACTCCCGAATACTATGCTTTTTGACGGCAAGGGTGCGGGTGATGCTCGAGGTGCCGAAGGCTCCGCAGTTTCTTTCGAAGCAGTGTCCGATTTCATGCCGAACTATAACAAATGGGTTGAAGGTCTCTCAGATGACGACTACGTAAACTTCATTCAGGCACGTAAGTCCGCTGACGGCAAAATTTACTACACACCGATGGTGGGTCGTGATACAACAGAGGGTGTTATGTCTTGGATCTACCGTAAGGACATTTTCGAAAAACACAACCTTAAGGCTCCGACAACTTTTGACGAGCTTTACGAAGTAGCAAAACAGCTCAAGGCACTCTACCCGAACTCTTACCCGCTCTGTATGAGAAACGGCCTCGGTCACAACCTCTTCACGCTCGCACCAAGCTTCGATAAGAATTGGACTGGTAACACCTTCTACTACAACGAAGCTGAAGGCAAATGGAAATTCGGTGCTCTTGACCCTGCAATGAAGGAATACCTTGAGTTCTGCCTTAAAATGGTTAACGAAGGTCTTATCAATCCGGACTTTGCTACAATCAAGGTTACAGAGTGGCAGCAGCTCATCACTACAAACCGCGGTTTCATCACTCCGGAATATCAGACACGTGTTGACTTCTTCAACTCTATCTTCAAGGACAACGGAGAGTCTGCTCGCTTCGCAGCTATGATTCCGCCGGTTGCAAACGCAGAAAAGGGTGCAAATCTCGTTTCAAGAAACAGCCTTGACCCCTACGGTTCAATCATCTGTAACTCACGCGACAACGAGCGCATCGCAAATGCTGCAAAATATCTCGACTGGTTCTACTCCGACGAAGCTGTTGAGCTCGTTTCCTGGGGTAAAGAAGGCGAAACCTTCGAAGTTGTAGACGGTAAAAAGCAGTACATCACAAACGGTTCTGCAGAGCCCATAAAAACACTTTACGGCTTTGGTATCCCGGGTACATTCTACCGCGCTGACCGAGAGGCTATTGAAGCAACTGAATCTGCAGATATCGCAGAAAACCGCGCTATGGTCCTCGAACACAGAACAGCTACAAACAACGTTTCAAAGTTCATTTCTTTCACCAAAGAAGAGCAGGAGCTTATGACAGACAAGAGAACAACCATCACATCTTATGCAAACGAAGTTCTCACAAAGATTGTTCTCGGTCAGCTTCCCCTTTCTGCTTATGACGAACTCGAAGCTAAATGCTACGAGTACGGTCTTGAGGACGTCCTCGCAACCTACGAAGCGGCACACGCAAGAATCAAATAATTTCATTTTTTCAAAAACACGGTGGCTTTGCTACCGTGTTTTTTTATTAATATAGTGTGTTTTTTCTCTTTTTATCGGTTAATCTCACTTGATTTGAGTTCGAAAATTATGTTACCATTATATTAAGCAAAAGCAGGTTTATTCTCTGCTATTTCTTAATGACAGGAGGAACTAAAAATGAAGAAAAAGATTCTCGCATTGCTTCTCGCTTCACTCATGCTTCTTTCACTCGTTGCATGTATGGGCGGCGGCAGAGACCGTGGCGGCATCGAAAAAATTGAGTCTGACACCGATCCGCTCACAAAGGACGATGTTGTCAAAGTTGCTTTTATGTCACACCCGAGCTGGCCATATCAGGACAGCTGGAAGGCTATGGAGTACATAAGAGAAGGCATCGGCGCTACGATTGAAGTTAATGCTATCCCGAACGCTGAACTCGGTGCAAAGTATGCAGTTATGTTCGCAGACCCCGAGACACTTCCGGATACCGTTCCGTTCGACACTAAGATTGGTGGCGACCAGCACGGCGCTGACGGCTCAGCTGTTTCTTTTGAGGCTGTAGCTGACTATATGCCGAACTACACAAAGTGGGTAGATTCCCTCTCTGAAGACGATTACGCAAATTTCATCCAGTCACGCAAGTCCGCTGATGGCAAGATCTACTACTCACCGACATACGGTACTGACACAGCCGGAAACGTTATGGCTTGGCTTTACCGTGAAGACATCTTCACAAAACACAACCTCAAGACTCCGACAACCTTCGACGAACTCTACGAAGTATGTAAAGAACTTAAGAGCCTCTACCCGAACTCTTACCCGCTCTGCATGAGAAACGGTATTGGTATGAACCTCAACGTCCTTGCTCCTTCCTATGACAAGGATTGGGCAGGTATGGGATTCTACTACAGTGAAGCTGAGGGCAAGTGGAAGTACGGCGTTCTTGATCCGGCTATGAAAGAATACCTTGAGTTCTGCCTCAAGATGGTTGACGAAGGTCTCCTCAACCCTGACTTTGCTACCATCGCTACAAACGAGTGGCAGCAGCTCATCACAACAAACCGCGGTTTCATCACTCCGGAATATCAGACACGTGTCGACTTCTTTAACTCTATCTTCAAGGACAACAACGAACCGGGTCGTTTTATGGCTATGCTTCCGCCGGTTGCAAACGCAGAGAAGGGTGCAAACCTTGTTATGAGTAACAGACTTGACCCATACGGCAACATCATCTGTAACACACGTGACCACGACCGCATCGCTAACGCTGCTAAGTACCTCGACTGGTTCTATGCAGGCGAGAACGTTGAGCTTGTTTCCTGGGGTAAAGAAGGCGAGACTTTTGAAATCATTGACGGTAAAAAACAGTACATCACAAACGGTTCAAACGAGCCGGTCAAGACACTTTATGGTTTCGGCGTTCCACAGACATTCTACCGCATCGATCGAGCAGCTATCGAATCCGCAGAGTCCGAAGACATCGCAAAGAACCGCGCTATGGTTCTTGAGCACAGAGTTACAAAAGACAATCCTGCAAACTTCATCGCATTTGATAACGCAGAGCAGGAACTCATGACTGACAAAAGAGACACTATCGTTTCTTATACAAACGAGACAATCACAAAAATTATTCTCGGTCAGCTTCCGCTTTCAGCATACGACGGAATCGAAGCTAAGTGCTACGAGTACGGTCTCCAGGAAGTCCTCGACACCTAGGAAGCAGCATACGCAAGAGTAAAGTAATAACATTATACAAAGCGATCTGATGCCCTGTCGGGGAAGTTTCCCGACAGGGCGTTTTTTTTGCTAAAAACATTGCAAATATTTTCTCTCCAAGATTGACTTTTCATTTCAATTGTGTTAACATTATATTAACTGAACAGCGTGGTGATTTGCGGCAAAAAATCCCTCTTCACCTCGCAAAAATTCTTTAGGAGGAATTTAAAAATGAAGAAAAAGATTCTCGCATTGCTTCTCGCTACACTCATGCTTCTTTCACTTGTTGCATGTATGGGCGGCGGCAGAGACCGTGGCGGCATCGAAAAGATTGAATCAGATACCGATCCGCTCACAAAGGACGACGTAGTCAAGGTCGTAATCTATTCTCATCCGAGCTGGCCGTATCAGGACTCTTGGAAGGTTATGGATTACATCAGAGAAGGCGTTGGCGCAACACTTGAAATCAACGCTATCCCGAACTCTGAAATCTACACAAAGTATTCAGTTATGTTCGCTGACCCGACAACACTTCCGGACACAGTTCCGTTCGACGGTAAGACAGGTGGCGACGACCACGGCGCTGACGGCTCAGCTGTTTCTTTCGAAGCTGTAGCTGACTACATGCCGAACTACACAAAGTGGGTTGACAGCCTTTCAGAGGAAGACTACGCTAACTTCGTTCAGCCGCGTAAGTCTGCTGACGGCAAGATCTACTACTCACCGGTTATGGGCCGTGACACAACAGAAGGCGTTATGGCTTGGATCTACCGTGAAGACATCTTCGCAAAGCACAACCTCAAGGCTCCGACAACTTTCGACGAGCTCTATGAAGTATGTAAGGAACTTAAAGCACTTTACCCCGACTCCTACCCGCTCTGCATGAGAAGCGGTATCGGTATGAACCTCCAGGTTCAGTCTCCGAGCTGGGATTCAGACTGGTACGGCATGGGCTTCTACTACAGCGAAAGAGACGGCAAGTGGAAGTATGGCGTTCTTGACCCGGCTATGAAGGAATACCTCGAATTCTGCCTCAAGATGATCGACGAAGGTCTCCTCAATCCGGACTTCGCTACAATCAAGGCTACTGAGTGGCAGCAGCTCATCACAACAAACCGTGGTTTCATCACTCCGGAATACCAGACACGTATCGACTTCTTCAACTCCATCTTCAAGGACAACAACGAGCCTGGTCGCTTCGCAGCTATGGTTCCGCCGGTTGCAAACGCAGAAAAGGGTGCAAACCTTGTTACAAGAAACAGCCTTGATCCGTACGGCAACATCATCTGCAACACACGCGACCACGACCGCATCGCTAACGCTGCAAAGTACCTTGACTGGTTCTATGCAGACGAGAACGTTGAGCTTGTTTCATGGGGTAAGGAAGGCGAAACATTCGAAGTTGTAGATGGCAAGAAGCAGTACATCACAAACGGTTCTAACGAGCCGGTTAAGACTCTCTACGGCTTCGGCGTTCCGCAGACATTCTACCGCATCGACAAAGAAGCTATCGAAATCTCTGAGTCTGAAGACATCGCAAAGAACCGCGCTATGGTTCTTGAGCACAGAGTCCCGAAGAACAACGCTGCATCATTCATCGCATTCAATAAGGAAGAGCAGGAGATTCTCACAGATAAGAGAACTGTTATCACAACATACACAAACGAGACAGTCACAAAGATTCTCCTCGGTCAGCTCCCGCTTTCAGCTTATGACGAAATCGAAGCTAAGTGCTACGAGTACGGCCTCCAGGAAGTTCTCGACCTCTACGAGGCAGCATACGCAAGAACAAAGTAAGTTAAACTTACCATATAAGAAAACAGCCGAAAATCTTTCGGCTGTTTTTTCTTTGTAAAAAAAGTGACCGAGGTCAAAATACCTCGGTCACTTTTTTATTCTTTTACTTTATGCTTTCAAAGAGCTCGATAATATCCTTTACCATTATATCGTCATATCCCGGAGCAAGCTTTGATGAACGGGCCTCATATCCGCCCTCGTCGTATGCCTTTCTTGTCGGGAAGTATGTACCCGAAGCATTCATAAGGCAGCAAACAAGAGTTGTTTTAAACGGAGATTCATCACATACTCGGTTTCCAAGCTCTGTAAACATCTCTCCCGGAACCGAACAGAAAACTATATCTCCTATCGCAACTGCACCGAGAGTATATTCAAAGAAATCCGGACCGTTTTCAAGAAGAACTCTTCTCGTAGCTTCTGCAACAACCGTCGTAAGCTCCATCTTCTCAAACGGAATCTCATCGTCACGCCCTGCCTGATGAAGCTCATAAATCCTGCGAGCCTCTTCAAGCTTGTCGTTTTCTCTGAATGTCGGGAGCTTTGTTACCTTCTCGGCATATGTAATCTTTGCATCAGGAATAACCTCTGTCTTCTCGCAAATCTGAAGAACTGCACCTGCAACAACGTTGCCCATATGTTTTGCGTGAGCATAGCCACGCGGAACGCCGTCAAACGTATCATAATCAAGGCCAACACGCTCACCTGCTGTCGGGAACGGATTAATGTGATTTACATCGCCCTGCGGTGCTGAGAGAAAGATGCACTTTACACCGTCAAGCGATTTTTCAACTGTTCTTACAACGAATCCGGGCCAGTCACCGCTTATCAACTCGCCGCCAATTGTATCAGCATGTGTACCGAAGCTTACAAGATAAATATCATCTCCACCCTCTCGAATTACCTCAACAAGCTTTACAGTTTCATTCGGAGTTGCAAGAGCGTGATCAACCTCGGGATTATCTACGCCCGGGTTTGTCTGAACATTGCCGTTCTTCATTCTGTATCGGCGAACAAATGAAATCCCCTCAGCCTTACCCTCTGCCACAGCGAGACGAGCAGGCTTTAAATCAGCAAGAGCCGTCACCGCAGCATCACGAAGCTGAATACCAAGGAAAGCTCTGTACTTTTCATCCTCAATTATTTTAGGACCTGTATGAGTATGTGACGCGTTTATGTGAATAGCCTCAACCGGGATATTGCAGAATTCAGAAATGAGATTTCTGTATTCAGCCGCCTGGTCAATAGTAAGATATATTATATCAGCTCCCAAAATGAGAACAGTATTTTCTCCATCCGAAAGAGCGATTGCGCTTGCATAAAGTTCATCAAGGACGCCTTTAACAAATCGCTTTTCAAAATAACCTGCTATCGGCGTTCCAAGTGGCGGTGTGATAAGTCTTCTTCCGAAGCCTGCCTGTAATGATGACATTTTAAACTCTCCTTTTTGTTTTTAACTTCAGCTAATTATACTACTTACAAACTTCACTTGTCAATTGCATAAAAGGAAAAAAACTTTACTATTTTGCCGAAATATGATAGAATAAAAGGGTATTAAAATCGGAATTTAACGGGTGGTCAAGATATGAAAAAATATATATTGTATAATCCTCTCGCAGGCCACGAACAGATTGAACAAGTGGCTATGAAACTCGATACTCTCTACATTGGTCAAGAAACCATTTATCTCGACATTCTCGAAATAAAAAGCTATAACGACTTTTTTGCTTCCCTCTCTCCCGAAGACGATGTCATCATCTGTGGCGGTGATGGTACGCTCAACAAATTCATCAATCAGATCAATGGCATGGATATAAAAAACAAGATTTTTTACTATGCTACAGGTTCAGGAAACGACTTTCTCAACGACCTCGAAAAACCTCGCGGCTCGGAGCCTTTCCTCGTAAATAACTACATGAAAAATCTGCCGACGGTTGAAATTGACGGTAATACCTACCGCTTCTTTAACGGAATCGGTTACGGCATTGACGGCGAATGCTGCGCAGAGGGAGAGCGACTCCGTAATCTCGGGAAGAAAATTAACTATACCGCAATTGCCATAAAGCTCATCCTCTTCTCCTTCCATGCAAGAGACGCAAGAATCACTGTTGACGGTGTCACTTATGAGCACAAAAAAGTATATCTTGCTCCTACAATGTTCGGACGATTCTTCGGCGGCGGCATGAAAATTGCTCCCAAGCAAAAAAGGGGCAGCGACACACTCTCGGTAGTCGTTGCTCACGGTTGCAGTAAACTTCGCCTGCTCACGATTTTTCCGACCATTTTCAAAGGTGAGCATATCAAATACGAAAAGTACGTCAACACTTACACAGGACGCGAAATAAGCGTCGAATTCGACTCTCCGTGCGCACTTCAGGTAGATGGAGAAACATTCCTTGATGTTAAGAAGTACTCTGCAAAAGCAGCGAGCAAGGTCAAGACAAAAGTTTAATAATGCAACACAAAACCACCGAAAGTCAAATGACTTTCGGTGGTTTTTCTTATGTCCGAGGACGATATTTCAATTAGCCAAGGCGAGCCTTGAGGCCTTCGAGCTGAGCATACATTTCCTTCGGCATACGGTTGCCAACACTCTGAATCTTTGCATAGAATTCTTCGAGGTTTGCAGCGTCTTCCATCCAGAGGTCCTTGTCAACAGAGAGGATATCCTTGAGGATATCGAGAGTTACCTCATCCTCAATGCCCTCGCGGTTGATGTCCTCGGGATTCGGAACATAACCGATCGGAGTCTCTACTGCGCCAACTTCATCGTCGCAACGCTTGAGGATCCACTCGAGAACGCGGAGGTTGTCACCAAATCCCGGCCAGAGGAACTTGCCGTTAGAGTCAGTTCTGAACCAGTTTGTGTTGAATATCTTCGGCTTCTTTGTAATCTTCTCGCCCATTTCAAGCCAATGTGCGAAGTAGTCACCCATGTTGTATCCGCAGAACGGAAGCATTGCCATCGGGTCACGACGAACAACACCAACAGCACCTGCAGCAGCTGCTGTGGTCTCAGAAGCCATAGCAGAACCTACGAATACGCCGTGGTTCCAGTCAAATGACTGATATACGAGCGGAGCTGTCTTTGCACGACGGCCGCCGAATACGATAGCAGAAATCGGAACACCCTTCGGGCTCTCAAATTCCGGAGAGATGCACGGACACTTGCAAGCCGGAGCTGTGAAACGTGAGTTCGGGTGAGCACCCTTCTCGCCAGCTTCGCAGTCCCACTTCTCGCCCTTCCAGTTGATAGCATTCTTCGGAGGATTCTTATCGAGACCTTCCCACCAAACAGTGTTGTCTTCAACGTTATGAACAACGTTTGTGAAGATCGTATCCTGGAGGCAGGTATGGAGAGCGTTCGGGTTGGACTTTTCGTTTGTACCCGGAGCAACGCCAAAGAAACCTGCTTCAGGGTTGATTGCCCAGAGACCGCCGTCTTCGCCGATGCGGAGCCATGCGATATCGTCACCTACGCACTCAACTTCATATCCCTTTTCCTTATAAGCCTTCGGCGGGATGAGCATAGCGAGGTTGGTCTTACCGCAAGCTGACGGGAATGCAGCTGCGATATACTTTTTCTTGCCGTTCGGAGCCTTGACACCGAGGATGAGCATGTGCTCAGCCATCCACTCTTCCTTGCGGCCCTGATATGATGCGATACGGAGAGCAAAGCACTTCTTACCGAGAAGAACGTTACCGCCGTAACCGGAGTTAATTG
>JAZQSI010000107.1:0-8962 GCA_045629985.1 Eubacteriales bacterium | reverse complement strand
TTTTAACGCTTGTGTTTCTTGTTCTTGGAGCTTCGGCGATTCTTCTTATGACAACAAGAACATCTACGATGATACGCGAGGTTGCAAAGTCGGAGATTGAGAGCATCGCCTTTGACATAATCGGTGAGGTGGTTGAGAGGGAAATAAGTTCGGGTGAGGGCGTTTCTGGCATAATAAATTTTGAACGTGATGCAAACGGGCGAGTATCTTCCATAACGAGCGATGCACAGAAATTGAATCTCATAAAGCTCCGCGTTTCAAATGAGCTCTCAAGAATAATGCTTGAACGCACGAATGATGTAATATCAATACCGGTCGGAAGTCTCACGGGATTTGATTTGCTTACGGGAAGAGGCCCGCAAATTCGGCTTAAGATTTTCTGGGTATCGGGAGTTGACAGCAGTTTCAGAACGGAATTTACCGAGGCAGGTATAAACCAGACAAATTACAGAATAATGCTCGATTTTTCAATCGAGGCAGGTATGATGATTGCAGGACGTGAGGTAGGAAACAAGGTTGGGACGAGTGTGTGTATTGCGGAGACTGTAATAGTCGGAGAAATACCGAATTTTTTATACGAGAAATGATAAAAGGTCTTTTAAATGTTCGATAAATTTGATATACTATAGTTAAATATAGTACGGATGGTTTTTGTTATGGAAGAGATTAAAAAAGAAATAGAAGCTCTGCGTGCGGAGCTTTTGGAACATAACAGGAGATATTACGTTGAGGATGCTCCGAGCATATCGGACTATGAGTATGATATGCTTATGCGCCGTCTCAAGGCGCTTGAAGCAGAGCACCCTGAACTCATCACGCCCGATTCGCCGACGCAGAAGGTCGGTGGTGCGGCTGTATCTGCTTTTGCAGAAGTACGTCACGAGGTGCAGATGGATAGCCTTCAGGACCTTTTCTCCAAAGAAGAGATAATGGACTTCGACGACCGCGTTCGTGCCGTTGCTAATGCGGCAGAGTACGCAGTAGAGCTGAAGATAGACGGCCTTTCAGTTGCTGTTGAATACAGAAACGGTGTTCTTTATCAGGGAGTTACGCGTGGTGACGGAGTGAAGGGTGAGGACGTTACTCATAACATAAAAACCATAAAAACGCTTCCGCAGCGCATTGATGGTGCGCCGGAGCGCCTTATCGTTCGCGGTGAGGTATATATGCCGCGTGAGACGTTTGAGAGGCTTAACGAAGACCGCGAACTTCGCGGTGAGAGCCTTTTTGCAAACCCGAGAAATGCGGCGGCAGGCTCGCTTCGTCAGCTTGATGCAAAGATTGCCGCAGAGCGCGGGCTTGATATAATTGTGTTTAATATTCAGCTCGCTGACGGAGTAAGCTTCAAAACGCATGCGGAGAGCCTTGAATATTTAAAAGAGCTTGGTTTCCCTGTAAGTCCGTATTTTAACGTTTACAAAACAGCTGAAGAGGCTTTTTCTGAAGTGGAGCGCCTTGGTTCGCTTCGTGACGAGCTTCCGTTCCAGATTGACGGAGCTGTGCTTAAGGTTAACGACTTATCCATGCGCGACGCGCTCGGGCGTACCACAAAGTTCCCCAAATGGGCGGCAGCGTATAAATATCCGCCTGAGCAGAAAAAGACGAAGTTACTTGATATTGTAATTCAAGTGGGGAGAACGGGCGTTCTAACACCCAATGCGGTGCTTCGGCCTGTTCACGTTTCAGGAGTTACGGTCAGCCGCGCAACGCTTCACAATCGTGACTTTATCAAGGAAAAAGACATACGCATCGGGGATACGGTAATCGTCCAGAAAGCGGGAGATATTATTCCCGAAATTGTTGAAGTTGTAAAAGAGCTTCGCGAAGAGAATGCAAAGCCGTATGAAATGCCGGAGGTTTGCCCTGTGTGCGGAGCGCGAGCTTTCTCCGAAGAGGGCGAGGCAGCGGTAAGATGCGTCAATACCGATTGCCCTGCACAGAGACTGCGCAATATCATCCACTTCGCATCGCGCGATGCGATGGACATTGACGGTATGGGGCCTGCGGTCATAGAGCAACTTCTTGCGGAAGGACTCATTGTTGATGCCGCGGATATTTACCGGGTAAAAGCTGAAGATGTTGCAGAGATTGAACGTATGGGCGAGAAATCTGCCGCAAATCTCATTGAAGCGATAGAAAAAAGTAAAGAAAATGACCTTTCTCGTCTTATCTTCGCACTGGGAATACGGCACGTTGGCCAGAAAGCGGGCAAGGTGCTGGCATCTCACTTCAAAACGCTTGATGCTCTGATTGCAGCTGAAGAGGACGAGCTCACCGCGATTTTCGATGTAGGAGAGGCTATGGCGAAGAGTATAAAGAGCTTTTTCTCGCTTTCTACATCGCTTGATTTTGTTGAAAAGCTTCGATCGGCAGGTGTCAATTTTGAGTCACAGATAGAGGTTGGCGATGCTTTTGTGAATATGACGTTTGTGCTGACAGGTACACTCACTCGCTTTACAAGGCAGGAAGCAGAAGCAAAAATTGAAGCTCTCGGCGGTAAGGCGTCGGGTTCAGTATCAAAGAAAACGACCTATGTCGTAGCAGGAGAGAGCGCAGGCTCAAAGCTCACGAAGGCGCAGAGCCTCGGTGTTCCCGTGCTTACCGAAGATGAATTTATAGAGATGCTTAACGAAAAGGAGAAACAAAAATGAAATTCAAGACAGACTTTTTGATAGAAGATTATGCAAACCTTTGCTGGTTCCAGTCAAAGACAGCGACGGCGGTTCTCGCAGTGCTTTTAGCGCTTGCATTTGGCGGCATCGGTATGATGGCGAACTTCTATATCGGCATAGCAGTTTTTGTTATTGTTCTTCCGGTCTCTTACTTTGTTCAGAAACGCAGTGTAAAGAAAAAGGCCGAGAGAAGATTTTTGGCATTCGGCGCATCAAGTGAGCTGTCACTTGAGATTAACGACGATGAAATCCTTCAGTACTCAAATTCAGGCGAGACAAGGCTTCCGTGGTCGGATGTTTACGCTGTGCGCGAAGGTGAAGATTGCTATTATGTCTTCCTTACAAAAAACAAAGCGTTCTATTTTCCGAAGAGAAGTTTTGAGTCGGATGCGCATAAAGCAGAGTTCCTCGAATACATAACAAAGTACGTTCCGGAAAAAAAGATTAAGCTGAAGAAGGAAGGCTAAAAATGATTATTTCAAAAGAAAACTTAACTAAAAATGAGAGAAAGAACGATTTAGGTGAGACATCGCTCATTATATCCGATATTGCAGGATTTGAAGGCAAGAACGAAAAGATAAAGATGTACGGCGCGGTTGAGCTCCTGCCGGGGCAGGAACTGAAATACCATGTTCATGAAGGCGAGAGTGAGACGTATTACATTTTATCGGGAAAAGGTCTTTATAACGATAACGGTAAAGAGACAGAGATTTTCCCGGGAAGTGTAACCTTCACTCCGTCCGGAAATGGTCACGGCATGAAAAACATAGGTGAAGAAAGCTTGAATTTCATCGCGCTTATTCTTATTGATTAATTTGGGAGTGACGCGTCGTGCAGGAAGAAAGAAAAATCTCTCCGATTGCGTACATACGTACCGATTTTGACGAAAAATTCGGCATTCCTCGGCAAAGTGGCCTTGTTCCAGAGCTTTGCGGAGAGATTGTGTTTGAGGAAAAATACAGGAACGAAGATGCGCTTCGCGGGATAGAAGGCTTTTCTCATCTGTGGCTTATATTCGATTTTTCAAAGGCACACAGAGAAGAGTTTTCTCCGACCGTACGTCCGCCGCGTCTTGGCGGTAACGAGAGGATAGGTGTGTTTGCAAGCCGTTCGCCGTTCCGTCCGAATAGCCTCGGACTTTCGTCCGTAAGGCTTCTTGAGGTCAAAAAGACAACTGACCGCGGTACGGTTCTTGTTGTCGGCGGTGCAGATTTGCTTGATATGACACCGATTTATGACATAAAGCCGTATATACCGTATGCAGATTGTCATACTGATGCAACTGGAGCATATACGGAGTCTGTAAAGCGGGAGAGACTCACGGTTGAAATTTCGGACGAGCTTCGCAAAATTGTTCCGGAAGAGAGTCTTGATGCATTGCTTGGTTGCATTGCTGAAGATCCGCGACCATCATATCAGGACGATGAAGAGCGAGTTTACAGCATGGCGTTTGCAGGGCTTGATGTGCATTTTAAGGTGGCAAATGAAAAGGCGACGGTTGTTGCAATAGATAAGAAGGAGAAACAAAGATGATAGGAGAAGTCATAAGAGAGATATTTATTCCACTTCTTGGAACGGTGCTTGGCGCTGGGTGTGTTTTTTTCTTAAAGGGAAAGATGAACAAAACTCTCGAGCGCTCGCTCACGGGCTTTGCTGCAGGCGTTATGGTAGCGGCGTCGGTTTGGAGCCTTATTATACCATCCATTGAACACTCGGTGGAGATGGGAGCGTTTTCTTTTGTTCCTGCTGTAGTTGGATTTTGGATAGGTGTTCTGTTTCTTCTTATATTGGACAAGGTTATTCCGCATCTTCACAGAAATGCAAACGAAACGGAAGGACCGAAGAGCAAACTTACGCGTTCCTCGATGCTTGTTCTTGCGGTGGCGCTTCATAACCTCCCTGAAGGTATGGCAGTAGGTGCGGTGCTTGCGGGTGCGATGCACGGTGATATGGCAGTGTCGGGTGCGGGTGCGCTTGCACTCTCTATCGGTATAGCTGTGCAGAATTTCCCCGAAGGCGCGATTATTTCAATGCCGCTCAAAAATGAGGGACTCAGTCGCGGCAAATCATTTATGTATGGTGTTGCATCGGGAATCGTAGAGCCGCTTGGCGCACTTCTTACGATTCTTGCCGCAAGCTTTATTCTGCCACTTCTGCCGTATTTTTTGAGCTTTGCGGCAGGCGCGATGATGTACGTAGTAGTTGAAGAACTCATTCCGGAAATGTCAGAGGGTGGACATTCAAATATCGGAACAATCATGTTTGCAGTCGGTTTTTCTGCAATGATGATTCTCGATGTTGTTCTCGGATAAAGTTTTTGAATATTTTTGCAAAAAAGTGTTGCATTGTGTGAATTAATATGATATACTGTCAATAACTTAATATTGCCCTGTGAAGCTTTCAGAATCGAAAGAGACTGAAAGGGGAGGGAACTCTGGAGAATCTCTTAAATGGGTGCCGAAGGTGTAAGGCGGGAAATCTCGCTGAATCTCTCAGGCAAAAGAACAGAGAAAAGCGCAACACTTCTTTTGTGTTTTGTTGTGCGTTTTCAGAGTTATCGCAGGCGATAACTTTTTTTATTTTTAGGAGGAAAAATCATGCAGGCGTTTCTCGACACACTTCTCGCAATGGTCCAGAAAGCTAACGGCTTTCTCGCGGACTACATTCTCATTGTGCTCCTTATCGGAGTAGGTCTCTTCTTCACTATCAGAACACGTTTCGTTCAGATTCGTTGCTTCGGTGAAGGAATGAAAAAGGTTTTTGGAAATATCAAGCTTTTTGGCAAGAAAGAAGGCGCAGGCCTTACATCTTTCCAGGCTCTTGCAACTGCTATTGCGGCACAGGTCGGTACAGGTAACATCGTCGGTGCTTCCGGTGCTATTCTCATCGGTGGTCCGGGTGCTATATTCTGGATGTGGGTTATTGCATTCCTCGGTATGGCTACTATCTACGCTGAAGCAGTTCTCGCTCAGGAAACAAAAACAACTGATGCAAACGGCGAAGTTCACGGTGGTCCGGTTTACTACATCAAAAAAGCATTCCCGAACGGCTTCGGTACTTTCCTCGCAGTATTCTTTGCAATCGCAATCACTATTGCACTCGGTTTCTTTGGTTCAATGGTACAGTCAAACTCAATCGCTGAGTCTGCTTGTGGCGCGGTAGGTGCTGACTACACACAGTGGGGCTGGATTATCGGTATTGTTATCGCTGTTGTTTCTGCATTTATCTTCCTTGGCGGTATCAAGAGAATCGCATCCGTTACAGAGAAACTCGTTCCGATTATGGCAGTTCTCTTCATTCTCGGCGGTCTTGTTGTTATCGTATGCAGAATCAAGTACATTCCTGAAACTTTCGGTGCAATCTTTAAGTATGCATTCACTCCTGATGCTCTCCTCGGCGGTGGTATTGGTTATGCACTCAAGACTGCAATCAGCCAGGGTGCAAAGCGCGGCCTCTTCTCAAATGAAGCAGGTATGGGTTCTACTCCGCACGCTCACGCTATGGCAGAAGTCGCGAAGCCGCACGACCAGGGCGTTGTTGCTATGGTAGGTGTATTTATTGATACATTCGTAGTTCTTACGATGACAGCTCTCGTTGTTATTTCAACTCTCTACGTTGGTGAGGGCGGTCTCCTTGCAAGCGCTGACTATACAGCGGCTATTGCAGAGCAGGGTATTGCAAAGACAAACGCAATGCAGCTTGCGATGGGTAGTGTTTTCGGCAGCGGATTCGGTAGCGTGTTTGTTGCAGTATGCCTTCTCTTCTTTGCATATTCAACAATCATCAGCTGGAACTTCTTTGGTAAGACAAACGTTCAGTATCTCACAAAGAACAGTAAGGTTGCAGTTATCATTTATTCTGTAGTTGCAATCGCGTTCATCTTCCTCGGTTCTATGCTTTCAAACGACCTCGTATGGGAGCTTACGGACTTCTTCAACTATCTCATGGTTATCCCGAACGCAATTGCTCTCGTAGCTCTTTCAAAGCTCGTTAAGAACGCATCCAAGACAAATAAGCTTCAGTAAGAAATATCAGAACCCGAACACCGAGTTTTGGTGTTCGGGTTTATTTTATACTTGGCAAAAGTAGATATTTATGGTATAATAAAAACTTGCTGGGAGTTGATTTTGTGATAGTCGATGGCTTTACGTATGAAACGGAAAAAACTTCTTACAAGTATGAAACATACGAGTGGGACAGAACATGGGTTCACTGTGCAAATGACTTTGAGAAAAACAGAGTTTTATACATAGGTGATTCCATTTCGTGGGGAACTCGTGAGCAGATACCGGGGATTTGTCGGGATATAAATTTCGATGGTCTCCACACTTCAAAAAGCCTTGACCACCCGTTCTTTCGCGAAACGGTGGACCTTCTTGTAAAACAGCTTCCAAAGGTTGACGTTGTCCTTTTTAATCACGGACATCACAGCTGGCATCTCGATGACGGCGATGAGTATTATACTCACTTGAAATCTTTTCTCACTTTTCTTCTTGAGAAGTTTAGTGGAAAACCGCTATTTCTTCTGCTATCAACTTACTCATCTGATGAAGAGCGTTGCGAGAGAATAAGGAAGAGAAACGAGATTACTTTGAAAATAGCAAAGGAATATAATCTTCCGGTTATTGATATGTATCCGGTATCGGAAGCAAACCGAGAGAGGCTTCTCGATATCGTCCACTTCGATGCAGAAGGTTACCGTGAACTTGCGAAAAAATTAATAAGTGAAATATATTCGGCACTGCCGGATTTAAAAAGAAATTAAACAAGTAAAGGGGTATTTGACATGACAGAAATTATAGTTTTTGCCGTATATCTTCTCTTTATGCTTGCCATCGGCGTATTCTTCTTCTTTAAGGATCGCAATGGCGGCGAGAAGACATACTTCCTCGGCGGAAGGCAGATGGGACCGTGGGTATCTGCTCTTTCGGCAGGCGCATCGGATATGAGTGCATGGGTTCTTATGGGACTTCCGACGGCAATTTATGCTGCAGGTCTCGGCCAGGTATGGGTATCTGCAGGTCTTGCAATTGGTTACGCTATCAGCTGGTTCTGCCAGGCTCCGCGTCTTCGCAAGTTCTCGATCGTTGCAAACGACTCCATAACAATCCCGCAGTATCTTACAAACCGATTCCTTTCAAAGTCTCGTGCTTTGCAGATTCTCTGCGCTGTTGTTTTCCTTGTTGCATATACTGTATACTGCGCATCAAGCATTAAGGCTTGCGGAACTCTCTTCCACACGGTTCTCGGTATTGACGCAACAATCGCTATGTATATCGCTGCAGTCGTAATCATCGGCTACACATTCCTTGGTGGTTTCTCTGCAGTTTGTTGGACAGACTTCTTCCAGGGACTTCTTATCCTCGGTGCAATGCTTATTGCTCCTATCTTCGCTGCATTTGTTATTGATGCTCCGACGATGACTGCAAATATGGCAACGCTTGAGGCAAACTTCTGGAATCCGATGGCTAGCTGGAAAGAAATTATTTCAGGTCTTGCATGGGGTCTTGGCTACTTCGGTATGCCGCATATCATCATCCGTTATATGTCCATTCGTTCGCAGAAAGAGCTTAAGAAGTCTGCAAAGATTGGTGTTGCGTGGACGGCTATCATCGTTGCATTCGCGGCGCTTATCGGTATCGTAGGCCGTCTCTTCCTCGGATTTGATGAAAACATCAATGCAAACGAGCTCGTATTTATCGAAATGGTAAGAAAGATTTTCCCGGCTATTATCTCGGGTATCCTTCTTTCTGCTATCCTTGCAGCTTCAATGAGTACCGCAGACAGCCAGCTCCTCGCAGCTTCTTCTGCATTTGCAAGTGACGTTTACAAGCCTGTTATAAGAAAGAATCGCGCAAGCGATAAAGAGCTTCTTTGGGTAGGAAGATTCGTTGTTCTCGGCGTTGCAGCGGTTGCCCTCCTCATTGCGGCAAACCCGGGCTCTGCGTCAATCATGGGCCTTGTTTCAAACGCTTGGGGCGTTTTCGGCGCAGCATTCGGCCCGACGATCATGCTCTCCCTTTTCTGGAAGCGTTTCAATTTCGCAGGCGCTATTGCAGGTATTGTTGTGGGTGCGGTAGTTGATATCTGCTGGCTGGCATTCCTCGCAAGCACGGGTATCTACGAGATTCTCCCGGGCTTTGTTGCGGGCACAATAGCAGCGGTAGTTGTTACACTCCTCACGAAGAAGCCGTCAGAAGAAGTTGAGGCTCTCTTCGATAAGGCAATGGCATACGACGAATAAACTAAATTAAATAAAAAAAGCTGTTCTTATCATTGATAAGAACAGC
>JAZQSI010000106.1:0-11471 GCA_045629985.1 Eubacteriales bacterium | reverse complement strand
TTTCTTGATTCGGTAATGATTGCTCTCTCGTTTCTTGGAGATGGCGGACTTATCTGGATTGTGGCAATCGTTGCGATGCTTATTTCGAAAAAATACCGACGCGCAGGAATTGCGGCGGCGATATCGCTTCTTCTGTGTTTTTTACTTGGAAATTACGTCATCAAGCCGATTGTTGGAAGAATCCGTCCGTGTAATGCCTATCCATTGCTTGAACTTCTGATAGAGCGTCCCGAAGATTTCTCTTTTCCATCGATGCACACGGCAACAGCTTTTTCTGTTGCAATAATTATTCTTTGTGCAAACAAGAAGCTCGGAATACCCGCAGTAATTCTTGCGTTTTTTGTTGCGCTCTCAAGGGTTTACCTTCATGTTCACTACACGACGGATATAATCGCAGGTGCGGTTTTTGGAACTGCTTTTGCTCTTTTCTTTTATTGGATGTTTTTTAAGAGAAAAGGGTCGAAAACTACTTGAAATTGTAGGACAAATAGTGTATAATACACTATATATTGTTATTTTTGTAAAGGAGAGTACATATGATTAAGGAAAATATCGATTTTTTGAAAGATTATGACCCGTCTGTTGGTGCTGCGATTGAGGCGGAATATAACCGTCAGCGCGGCAACATCGAGCTTATTGCATCAGAAAATTTCGTAAGCCCTGCGGTGCTCGCAGCAGCAGGAACTGTTCTTACAAATAAATACGCGGAAGGTCTTCCCGGCAAGCGCTACTACGGTGGCTGTGAGTGTGTTGACGTTGTTGAGAAGCTTGCTCAGGAGAGAGCTCTTGAGCTTTTTGGTGCTGACCACGTTAACGTTCAGCCGCACAGTGGTGCTACTGCAAACCTCGCGGTTTACTTTGCACTCGTAAAACCGGGCGATACCGTTATGGGTATGAACTTAAGTGAAGGTGGCCATCTCACACACGGTAGCCCTGTAAATATGTCAGGTGCATACTATAACGTTGTTCCGTACGGCGTTGATCCCGAAACACATCGCATCGACTATGATAAGCTCGAGGCGACCGCAAAGGAGTGTCAGCCGAAGATGATTATCGCGGGTGCGTCAGCTTATCCGCGCGTTATCGATTTCGAGCGATTTGCTCATATCGCAAAGAGTGTAGGCGCATACCTCGTTGTTGATATGGCTCACATCGCAGGTCTCGTTGCTGCAGGCGTTCATCCGAGCCCTGTTCCGTATGCAGACGTTGTTACAACAACAACCCACAAGACTCTCCGTGGTCCGCGTGGTGGTATCATCCTCTGTAAGGAAGAACTTGCAAAGCAGATTGATAAGGCTGTTTTCCCGGGCTCTATTGGAGGTCCGCTTATGCACATCATCGCTGCAAAAGCAGTGTGCTTCGGCGAAGCTCTCAAGCCTGAGTTCAGAACATACCAGAAGCAGGTTGTTGCAAATGCATCAGCTCTTGCAAACGCTCTTATGCAGTGTGGCTTTGACCTTGTTTCAGGCGGTACGGATAACCATCTCATGCTCGTTGATCTCCGTAAGTTCAATGTTACGGGTAAAGAACTTGAGCACCGTCTTGATGAAGTCGGCATCACGCTCAACAAGAACTCCATTCCGAACGATCCCGAGAAGCCGTTTGTTACAAGCGGTGTTCGTATCGGTACACCGGCTGCTACAAGCCGTGGCTTTGTTGAAACAGATATGGCAGAAATAGCTCGTCTTATCCACCTCACAGCAACTGCATTTGATGAGAAGAAGGAGTACATCGCAGGTTGCGTAAAGGCTCTCTGCGATAAGTATCCGCTTTACTAAAATTAACGGAGGCGCGTATGTACAGACCCCTTGCTGACAGAATCCGACCTGACAATTTAGACGACGTCTTCGGTCAGAAGCATATTCTGGGCGAGGGGGGGCTCTTACGCCGAATTATCCTTGGCGGGCAGATTCCCAATATGGTCTTTTATGGACCGAGCGGGATAGGCAAGACGACCGTTGCGGAGATTATAGCAAAGCATACATCGCGGGAGTTCAAAAAGCTTAATGCGACGACTGCATCGATATCCGACATAAAAGATATCGTTGCAAGCCTTGATACGCTTCTTACGCCAAACGGTGTGCTTCTGTACATAGATGAGATTCAGTATTTTAATAAGAAACAGCAACAGTCGCTTCTCGAGTTTATGGAAAACGGTAAGCTCACGATTATTGCGTCAACTACCGAAAATCCTTACTTCTACGTTTACAGTGCGATTCTTTCCCGTGCGACGGTCTTTGAGTTTCGTCCGCTTGACCCATCTGATGTAAAACTTGCGATAGAACGCGCGTTTACAAAGCTTTCCGATGAAGTGGGCATTGAAGACGGCGTTATTGACCACGTTGCGTCCGCTTGCGGCGGTGATGTGAGAAAAGCGCTTAATGCAGTAGAGCTTCTTGCGGGTAGCGCGGTTGAGATTGAGGGAAAGGCGACGGTTACGCTTTCCGATGCAAAGCTCGTCACACAGAGAAGTGCAATGCGTGCAGACCGTGACGGTGATGCGCACTACGACATTATGTCGGCTCTCCAGAAATCAATCCGCGGCTCTGACCCTGATGCGGCAGTTTATTATCTCGCACGTCTGCTTGAAGCGGGGGATTTGATTTCTGCTTGCCGAAGGCTTCTTGTAATCGCAAGTGAGGATATCGGCCTTGCTTATCCGCAGGCTGCAGTCATAACAAAATCGTGTGTTGACTCGGCTCTCCAGCTCGGTCTTCCCGAGGCGAGAATTCCGCTTGCAGAAGCGGCGATTCTCCTTGCAACGTCACCGAAGTCAAACTCTGCAATATGTGCGATTGATGCGGCACTTTCCGATATAAGAAACGGCAAAGGGGGAGATGTTCCGTCTCACCTCCGCGATGCCCATTATTCGGGGGCGGCAAAGCTCGGCAGGGGAAAGACATATAAGTATCCTCATTCTTATCCGAATCATTGGGTTGCACAGCAGTATCTGCCCGATGATGTGAAAGATCGTGTTTATTACGAATATGGCGACAATAAAGTCGAAGCAGCGTCTGAAAAATACTGGAAAGAAATTAAAAAGAAGTAGAACAACCCCAAAAGCATTTAGCTTTTGGGGCTTTGTCATAATGAAACTACACTTCGAAAATTTTCAGTTCTTCTCCGCTGCGATAAGCAAGTTCCATAATATGCTGAACGTGAACAGCGTCGCTTGCAGGAACAACGAGAGGCTTATTGTTGAGAATTGAATCCGCAAAGCTTTCAATCTCGCGTGTATACATGTTGCCAAAGTTGCCCTTAATCTGAATTCCTGCGTCATCTGCATGGGTCTGCTCTGCGGAGTACGCAACGTTCTTCTCAATAAAAACTGCGTTAAGTTTGCCACCGTCAATTTGACCTATCATAGTATCGCCGAGAAGGCGTCCTTTTGTACCAAAAAACTCAACACGCCATTTCGATGCTTCATCAGGAATATTGAAGTTTGTCTGAACTACGAACTGTGCACCGTTTTCCATTCGCATAAGGAGAGTTGAGGTGTCTTCTACGTCATACTGCGGCTCAGGGAAAGCAATTTTCTCGTTCATTGAAGCAACGTGTGTTACTCTCATTCCGGAGATATATTCCATAAGGTCGATGCAGTGAACTGCGAGGTCCATCATGGCACCGCCTCCGGCCTTTGCCTTTACCTGACGCCAGTTTCCGGGCTCAAACGGAAGCCACAGCGTAAACTGTGCATATCCCGAAACGAGGTTTCCTATTTTTCCGTCTGCAACTGCTTCTTTCATGCTCATAACGTGCGAGCCAAAGCGCATCATAAAGCCTGCCGCAATTTTAACACCTTTTGCTTCACAGTATTCAACAACAGCTTTGCCTTCTTCAGAGGTCATTGCAAGCGGTTTTTCGATTAAGATGTGCTTGCCGTAGTCTGCGGCGAGTTTTGCTTGACGCGCATGGCAAACAATGGGGGTTGCGATATAAACCGCATCAACCTCGGGGTCACGCAAAAGCTCCTCTTCGCTCGTGTATGCACGCTTTGCATTGTATTTTGCGCGAATAGATTCCGTGAGAGTGGCATCGAGGTCCATAACTGCAACGAGCTCTGCGTTATTTGCCAGCATAAGCCCCGGAATGGTTCTGCGGTCAGCAATTCCGCCTGCTCCAATTACGCCGAAACGAAGTTTTTTCATATTACGCTTCCTCCTTGAGTCCCAATTCCTTTTCAATACGTGCGACTGACTCCATAGTTTCATCAAGAATCTCAACAAAACCATCTGCTTTGCATTTTGCAAGCTTTTCCATTTCAATCTCACCGGGATAGTAGATTTTTTCTACACCGGCAGATTTTTTCGATGCTTTGATTTCATCAATCATCGCATCAACTCTCTTTTTGTACTCATCGGGGTTTCCGAGTTTTGAAATGTCAAGTGCCATAAAGAAATGTCCGACGTTGCCGCCTGTGCTTTCATCGGTGTTCCATGCATGTACGTTCTTCGTCATGGCCGCACCTGAAAGCGTTGCCGCAAGAGTCTCGACCATCATAGCGAGCCCGTAACCTTTATATTCGCCGAAGGGGAGGAGTGTACCGCCTTTTTCGTACTCGCTTGGATCCGTTGTGGGATTTCCATCGCGATCTATAATCCAGCCTTCTGGCAGTTTCTTGCCCTCTTTATCCATCTGAACTACCTTTCTGTCAGAGGTATGGCTCATTGCAATATCATACACGATTTTTTCGTACTTTTCGGCAGGAAAAGCATAAGAAAATGGGTTGTTTCCGATAGTCTTTTCTGCGCTACCTGTTGCTGCTATAAGAATATCACCGTTGCTCATTGACATACCAACCATGTCATTGTCTGCACACATTGAGGTGTAATAACCTGCTGCTCCGAAATGGTGACTTCCTCTTACATTGACAATGCCGACACCTGTTTTTTTCGCTTTTTCCATAGCGAACTTCATAGCTTTGTATGAAATCACGATTCCGAGATTATCTTTGCCGTCAACACATGCCCAGGAAGGACTGTCATATATTACCTCGAAATTTCCGTCGGTTTTGATTCCACCGCTTTTAATGCAGTTTATGTATCTCTCAAGACGCATGAATCCGTGTGTGAACACTCCGCGCATCTCGGTTTCGAGAAGCACACGGCTTATGATTTCGGCATCCTCTTTGCAGATGCCTGCTGCGCAAAACGCTGCAACTGATCTTCTTTCTATTTCTGAAATTTGTACTCTCATTTTTGTTCTCCTTAATTTACAATATTAGTAGGAGTTCCGTCAAGATATGCTTTTAAATTATTAAGCGAATAATCTATAAGCCGCTGGCGGCACTCAATCGCAGCCCAACTGATGTGGGGAGTTATGAAGCAATTTTTTGCTGACAAAAGCGGATTATCGGCAGAAATCGGTTCGTTTCTGACTGCATCAAGCCCTGCGGCATAAACCTTACCGCTGTTTAAGGCATCTGCGAGATCTTCTTCAACAATCAGCGCTCCTCGGCTGTTGTTTATGATTATAACGCCGTCTTTCATTTTCGCGATTGTATTTTTGTTTATGATATTCTCTGTCTCGGGGAAGAGAGGACAGTGAAGAGCAATTACATCGGAGTTTTTAAGCAGAGTGTCAAGGTCGGTATATCTGCAGTTTTCATTTTCAAGAGCTTTGTTTTCATATGAGTCGAAGGCGAGAACTTTCATGCCGAAAGCCTGTGCAACTCGCGATGTTATCTGGCCGATTCTGCCAAGGCCTATAATTCCGATTGTTTTATGTTCAAGCTCTATAGGCGAATAATCCCAGAAACACCAGTCATTTTCGTCATTTTTTCTTCCCTTACGTACTTCCGTATCATGATGTGCAACGTGGTTTGTTATTTCAAGAAGAAGTGAAATTGCATGTTGTCCGATCGCTTCGGTACCGTAGGAGGGAACGTTTGAAACTGCAATTCCAAGCTCTCTTGCAGCCTTTACATCAACGGTGTTATAACCCGTTGCAATGACTGAAATAAACTTTAAGTTCGGACATTTTTTTAGGGTATCACGCGTTATGACAGTCTTGTTAAGAAAAACAATGTCAGCATCGCCGATTCTCTTTGCTGCTTCTGTCTCCGGAGTGCGCGGATATTTGACAACCTCACCGTATTTTTTAAATTCACTCCAGTCAATTTCATTCGGGTTTTCGCGTGGGTGATCAAGAATTACTATCTTCATAAAAACTCTCCTATTTTATTTTTGCGAGACCTTCCATCTCTTCGTTAAAGCCGCGCATAAAGAAATCTTTGTCGGTTGCGGTCCATAAGACATTACAGCCCATATCGCGATATTTCTGAGCAAGGATTTCGTCATCGCAGAAAATGCCGCAGGACTTTCCGTAAGCATTTGATATGTCAAAAATCTTCTGAATTGCCGCTGTCATTTCAGGACTTCTGATATCGCGCGGGGTTCCAACCATGACAGAAAGGTCATAAGGACCAATCATAACGGCATTTATATATTTTCCGTATGCTTCGAGTATTTTCGGAAGAGCCTCTATTCCTTTAGGAGACTCTATCTGCGGGAGAAGAAAACGGGTCTTTTTGAAATCTTCATATGCCTCGCCGGCTCTGAACTGACCGAAACCGCCCATTCCTTTTCTGCCATCCGGGGAAAAAAGAAGAGCATCAACCGCAGTTTTTATCTGCTCCAAAGTTTCGGTACGCGGAATCATAACACCGTCTGCACCCATATCTATACCTTTTGCGATGAGATGATATTCGGCATCCTGCGCGCGAAAGAATACCGGAAGCCCCAAAAGGCGGCAGATGAGAAAAAGTTCCGCAGAATTTTGGGTATCAAACACACCGTGTTCACAATCAAGCAGGACGAAGTCAAGGTCAGGCCTGTTCATCTGTTGCAAAATTATCGGACTTTTTAAGATAATCATTGTTGTGCCGATGATTTTTTCTCTGTTGTTAAACTTTTCTGCAAGTCTTTCATACTTGTTCATCTGAATTCTCTCCTTTGTTATTGTTTGCTTATTATTGAAACTATAAACGCAACCGGTTGCAGTGTGCGTAAAAAAAGACTAAACCTGATGAATGTTGCTTTTAAAAAGAATTTGAATATCAGTATATACCGTCTTTTCAGGTTTTTCACCTGTTATCAGGTATTTCACCAATAACTCAAATGCCGATGACATCTGCTGTGGAACATTTTGATTGATTGTTGCCGAGATGATTCCGCGCTCTATATATTTTTTTATTTCTTCGTATGTATCAAACGCGACAAACGGAACATCAATTCTGTTCTCTTCAAGGTATCTGCAAAGTGGGGCGGAGAAGCCACTTGTTATGTATATGCCGTCAACATTTCCGTGATGTTTTTCAAAAACATCGGGAAGAATTTTTTCAAAATATCTCTCGTTATCCTTCATATCCACGCTTTCGAGAACTGTGAGGCCGTAGTTTTCACAAGCTGACTCAAATGCCTGTTTTGCTGAAGTATGCAACGCGCTTTCAGTATCTCCTGTGAAGAGGAGAATGTTTTTTGTCTCCTGTCGTCTGAGACAGTTGAACAGAAAGTCTGCCGCAAGGTTTGATGCCGTCTTCTCGTTGTGCTTTGAGGCGAAAAGATAGTTTGAGTTTTCGTTTATTGCCTGAACCTGAACGATGTTCGGGTTTTCCCCATAAAGCTCGTTTATTATTTCGGTATATTTGTCTGAGCTCATACCGCTAATGATGATGCCGTCATATTTCTTGTATTTCGAGATCTCGCGGCGGTAGGTTTCAAGATCACTGTTGCCCGCGTGCATTATCTTTATGTCGTATGTAACCTTGTAGTCTTTAAGCTCGCGATATGCCGTCTCTATTCCCCAAAGCATATTTTCCTCGTTTACGGAAAAATTCGAATTTATAAATATCGCGATTTTTACGGTTTTCATAGAAAGTCGCGATGCAAAGCGGTTTGGAGAAAAGTTGTGCTTTTTAGCCGCGGCAAGAACGATGGCACGCTTTTCTTCGCTGATTGTTGCATCAGGGTTAAATGCACGGCTGACCATAGTGGGTGTCATATTCAGTTCTTTTGCGAGCGTATAAATTGTCGTATTAGGCATACTTTTCCCTCCTCGGTGCAATCGGTTGCGTTAATTATAATTCATATCGCAAAATTAGTCAATAGCATTTCGTGCGATGTTCTTTTGCTGGGCTTGAAATCTCTTCTGATACTGAAACGGAGTTTCGCCAAACATACGCTTGAACAGCTGAATAAAATAGGAACTGTCCGTATAGCCTGCAGCAAGACCTGCGTTCAATACGCTTTCACCGCTTCGAAGAAGCTCTGCTGCCATATTAAGCTTCTTCTTTTGAATGAACTCAAGCGGTTTCAAACCAACGTATTTTTTGAATTTTCGTTCAAGTGTGCTTGGGCTGATGTAAAAAAATTCGGTAATATCTGAAATCTGTAGAGTTTCACCGATATGATTGTCAATGTAGTCAAGAATTTGTTGAAAATCTGACGGAAGAGCATTTTTCTTTCGTGAGTTTTCCTGTGCACCGATTTCAAGTATTTTTAACAATCGCAGAAAATAATACAGCTTATCTGAATATGACAGGTTATTATCAAGTAACGTAAAACCAAGCTCTAGTAGCTCGTTTTTAAGATTTTCGGGAGGTGAAACACAGTTGTGACCTGTATATTTGAGGAAAAAATCCGCGATCAGAGGATTTGTTTTGCAGTCAAACAGTATCCAGAAAAGTTTGTGTGTGGCATCGCTGCGATATATGCAGTGATGAGTCTCTCCCGGACGTGCAATGATTGCATCTCCTCTTGAAATGGAATATAAATTATTCTCGACAAGGAAGGATACATCACCCGAAAGGTTTATATATATTTCAAATTCATCATGGGAATGCAGATCTATCTCATAGGTGTGTGACGATCGGTTTGTTTCTGTGTATTTTATCTGAAAATCAAACTCCCGGAGTGATGGGATGGTCAATTTTGAAATTTTGTTTGTCGCCATATAGCATTTCTCCCTTTTATGCATTCTATATTGACGATAATACCATATTATATAACGAAAATGCAAGAGAAAAACGGCAAAATATGTGGTATATTATTCAGTATATGAGTGATAATTTTATGAAGGGGCAAAGTTATGGCACGTACGAGTTTTGGAAAAAACGTATTTCCTCCGTTTAAAATATTTGGTAATCTTTATTTTGCGGGAACGGAAGCAGCATCAACACACATTATTGATACGGGAGACGGGCTGATTCTTCTCGATACGGGATATCAGCATTCTTTGTATATTTTGATAAACAACATATGGAGTCTTGGTTTTTCTACGTATGATATTAAATATCTCATTCATACGCACGGGCACATTGACCACTTCGGTGCAACACGCGCTTTGGTTGAGCTTACGGGAGCAAAGACGTTTCTTGGTAGAGCCGATAAAAATTATGCAAACGGAAAACTTGACCTTTCGTATGCGAAAGAACTCGGGATGGAGTTTTCTGAAACCTTTGAACCGGACGTTTTGCTTGATGATGGTGATATAATAGAACTTGGAGATACGAGAATTAAAGCGGTTGCAACGCCGGGGCATACGCAGGGAGCTATGTCGTATTTTTTTGATGTTACAGACGGTGATGAGACTTTCCGCGCCGGCTTGCATGGGGGAATGGGTATAAATACGCTTTCCAAAGAATTTCTTGATAAATACTCTCTTCCTTATTCTTTGCGAGACGATTTTAAAAGGTCAATGATGAGGCTTAACGAGGAAAAAGTTGATATTTTTCTTGGAAATCATATGCAACACAATAAAACAGTTGAAAAATCCCAAATGCTCAAAAATGGGGAAAAGTATGCATTTGTTGTTCAGGATGAGTGGGAAAAATATAATTTATGGTGTATAGAAAATCTTAATGATATGATAAAGAAGGAGAATGAACAATGAAAAAGTTAAAAGCGATTACATTCAGTTTTGACGATGGGGTAACCCAGGACAAGCGTCTTATTGAAATTTTCGACCGATATAACCTCAAATGCACGTTCAACATAAATTCAGGCTTGTTTGAAAAGCACACAAGCCATGAGGCAACCCTTTTTGGGGAAAAAACACTGTTTAATAATTACCGCTTTCCGAGAGAGGAAATAGCGGAGCTTTATAAAAACCACGAAGTTGCGGCACATTCCGTAACGCACCCCATGCTGACACAGCTTCCCGATGATGAAGTTATATCGCAGATGAGGGAAGATGCGAAGAATCTCGAGGAGATTACGGGGAAGAAGGTTTACGGATTTGCATATCCGAGCGGAGATTATAATGACCGTGTGGCGGAGATTATAAAAGACAACACCGATCTCTACTATGGCAGAACTGCAAAGTCGTGTTACTCTTTTGAACTGCCGGAAAACCTGATGATGTTTGATCCGACAATCTCGCACCGCGAGCTTGAGATAAGAGAAAAACTCGCAGATGAATTTTTATCACTCGAGGCTGACTGTCCGCAAATGTTTTACATCTGGGGGCACAGCTATGAGATGATAAATGAAGATATCTGGACAGGCTTTGAACGCTTCTGCGAAAAGCTTGCAGGGCACGATGATATATTCTACGGAACAAACGATGAGGTTTTCAGACATTTCGGCCTGAAATAAGCTTTGGAGGAGAAATATGAAGAAAGAATTCAGCTTTAAATACGGAGATGCGGAAGTTTCTTTTTCAGCAGACAAAAGCTCGGTTTTTGAACTTGAAAAGGGAGTAACGGTCGAGGTTGTCGCAAAAGAATATGAAGAATATGATGCATCGGAATGGGTGCTGTATTTTGAAAATAAAGGCGACAGTAATTCGAAAATAATTTCGGACATCTTCGATTCTGACACTCTTTTACCGCTTGATTTTTCTGATGTACCACCTTCGGGATATATGCCTAAATCCGGCGATGCCTGCGTTATCACAATGACAGGTATGGTAGAGGGTGAATATTACTGGGAAAATGACAAGGTAAGCGCTGAAGAATATGCGTTTAATTACGAGTATCTTGACAAAGCTCCCGAATGCAAAAAGAGCTTTAAGAATATCGGCGGTCGTTCGAGCGAAGGGATGATGCCGTTCTTTGATGTAACCGCAAACGGTGTTGGGTATATTGCGGCAATAGGCTGGACGGGGGACTGGAAGGCAAGCTTTAAAAAAGAAGAAAACGGGATACGGATGCAGACAGGCCTCAAGGAAACTGCGTTCTACTTAAAACCGGGTGAAAAGCTCCGCACAACCTCAATTCTCATTATGCACTATGATAACGCAGAAGAGAAGCACAACAAGTTCAGAAGACTTATCAAAAACCATTTCTCGCATAAGAGTTGTACTAAAGCTACGCGCAAGTCTATTATGGCATTTGAACTCTGGGGTGGTCTTACAAGCGAAGAAATGAAAAAACGAATTTGCCGACTTAAGGAATATGATATACGCTTTGAGGATATCTGGATTGATGCTGGTTGGTACGGTCAGTGTACAAAATGCGACGAGGCTTTCAG
>JAZQSI010000105.1:0-4648 GCA_045629985.1 Eubacteriales bacterium | reverse complement strand
CTCACACCCTGCGCCTGACAAGCGAGCTTGTCGATCTGCGGGAGGGGTATTCGAAGCGGTATCGCCGAGTAAACTCGACGAGCCACATCTCTTAAACTCCGTAAATATGATGCACGCTGTTGCATCATATTTACGGAGGGTTATCGAAGCGGTCATAACGAGGCGGGCTTGAAAACTTCCTTCGTCTGTTTATGTATTCCCTCAAAAACCCTTGATTTTATTGGGTTTTTCGCATCCTCGGATGCACTTTGCGAGAAGCCTTTCTCGCAGTTTTCTCGCAAATTTCCTTGACTTGTTTCAAGGTATTTGATATAATTTCATAAGTGGAGAGTTATCGAAGCGGTCATAACGAGGCGGTCTTGAAAACTTCCTTCGCCTGTTTATGTAATCCCTCAAAAACCCTTGATTTTATTGGGTTTTTGGCATCTTTTGATGCACGGTGCGAGAAACCTTTCTCGCAGTTTTCTCGCAATTTTCTTGTTGATTTCTCGCATCATTTGCGAGTTTTCAGATAAATTCCGAATGGTTCTGATGACTATTTGGGACAATTTAATAACCTATGGAGGCATATCGAAGCGGTCATAACGAGGCTGTCTTGAAAACAGTTTGGGTCTGAAAGCCCACGGGGGTTCGAATCCCTCTGCCTCCGCCATAGCCTTGGAATTCGTTTGAACTCCAAGGCTTTTTCTTTGCTTACTGCGTATCAATTTTTGATACGTTAGAATGTGATGGCGAGAGCGTTTTCTATGATGGCAGCACTACCTCTCTTGCTCTGTGCATCGAGGTGCGTGTAGGTATCTGCGGTGATCGTGATGGTAGAGTGACCAAGCCAACTTTGGATTTTCTTCATTTCCTCGCCGTTTGAAAGCAGCAGGGTTGCACAGGAGTGTCGAAGGTCATGGAAGCGTATCTTTTCAAGTCCGTGCTGACGGAGGAGGATGCTGAAGTGGGTTGTAACATAATTCGGTCTGAACAAGTTACCCATTGCATCCACGCATACATAATCTTCGTACTGCGTGTTGTACGAGCCACGAAGCACTCGCTTCATTTCCTCTTGGCGTTCCTTCTCCTTGCGGAGTTCTTCTCGGATGAAGTTCATCAGAGGAAGGCTTCTCATTGAGGATTTGGATTTCATTATATCCATTCCTCGGATAACCGTCCGTCCGTTTGACTTATCCTCAATTACCTTGTGGCGGAGGTGGATGAGTTCTTCATCATAGTCGATTGCCGACCACTTGATGCCAAGAACCTCGCTTCGTCTGACTCCATAGTAAATAGTGAGCATAACAACGATGCGAAGCGGATCATCTCGAAGTGCCATGAGCAATTCCTTGAGTTTTGTTTCGTTGTAGTAACTCGCAACGTACTTTACCGCTTTAGGGCGATTTGCCTGATCGCAAGGGTTGAAAGGAAGTATCCTTTTCTTCATTGCGTGCTTGAATACAAGGTGGAGGAGGTTGTGATGTTTTTGAGCTGTACAGCCCGACAGTCCTTCGTCCATCAGATAATTGTAGTAGGCGTTCAGCTCGTCGCCGGTCACATCCTTTATCGAGATGTTGAGCTTCTCGAAGTAAGGATACATCCTTGATTCAATCATCCCTTGGTAACTGCTGTAGGTGGTCGGAGCTATATTGTGCTTGTATTCTTCCAACCATTCCATGATGTATTCATGGAGAGGAAGCTCCGCGACTCTGCGCTTTTGTTGCTCGGCTTTGGAGAGATTCTCTTGGAGATATAACTCTCCCGAATTGTACTTTGCAAGGATTTCGTTGAGTCGTGAGTTGGCTTCGGTCTTACTGCCTTTCTTGGCTTCAAGATTGAGACCGATCCATTTTTCTTTTCTTTTGCCCTCGGTGGTGTATAGGTTGATGACGGCATACCATTTGCCTGCTTTTTCGGCGAGGCGACCTGTGATTCTTTTCATTATGTTTATTCTCCTTGTATTTATTTGGTATGTAAGTGGTATGCTCGCCTGTCTGACTACAACATACCACAAAAAATATGGAAAGTCCAGAGATTATTCGGGATTATACGGTACTAAATTGATAATTTTTTGTGTCGGTCAAAAAAGACACGAGACACATCTTTGGAACGATGATTTTTCCTCCAACCTTGATGGAGGAAAGACGACCGCTGCTTACAAGGTCGTATGCTTTGTTTCTGCCAAGGCGAAGGATTTTCGCCACCTCGACAACGGTCATTACTTCGGGTTCGTTCTTTAACATGGAAAGGCAATTTCTTTCGGTCATCTTATGTTTCCTCCTTCTTTATGTCCAAGCTAATGCGAATGGCTTGGTCTACTTTTTTTATGGTTTGAGCTTCGATCCTCCCAATGAAATTGTGAAGCCGAGTTTTATCAATCGCTCGGATATGTTCGAGAAGGATCACAGATCCTTTTGGGAGTACTTTGGTTTTTACGAACACATGAGTCGGCAAATTGGTTTTCTTAGTCACGCTCGTGATCGGAGCGATGATGGTTGTGGGGCTGTACCTGTTTCCGATATTGTTCTGAATAATCAAAACAGGACGGATACCGTCCTGTTCGCTACCCTGTGTAGGGCTTAAATCTGCGTAATAAATTTCATTTCTTTTGATTGTGCGTATCATTATGTTGATCTCCTTTTTTGGTAATAAGTAAAAAGCGGTCGCAGATAAAAATCAACGACCGCTTGGAAGTTTTCAGTATCAATCGTTTTTGTTGTTCGTATTTGTCCTCGACACCCCCGAACTTGGGAACACATCTCTCGGTCATGCATTTGACCTCATGGGACTCTCACCCCCGTGTGGTTCTCACACAGACGCACCAGTTGGTTGCGACGGCTCACGGCTCTGCTACCGCTTCTACGCTCGACCTGTCTGCTATGCGTAAGTATCATTATTGCTTCTGCCTGTCGTGGCCTTCGTTGCGAATTGCGGTCGCAACGTCATAGTCTTGAAGGCACGGAAACCGTGCGTTCGCTATCGTGGCTCGTTCCTCACGGAACAACAGAAGGAAGGTTAAAGATGCGCTGATATTCAGTTGTCAAGGATCATAGGAGACCTACAGAAAAAGCCCCCTCACTTGTCCAAAGGAAAAAATGAGGGGGCTGCACACCTTAAATTTTTAACTTTCTAAAAAATTCTTGAGTTTTTCAAGAATTCGTTGCTTTTTCTTGTGTACTGCGTTGTGGTATATGCCTTTTTCTCGTGCGTAATCGCGCTCGGAACAACCTCGAAAATAAATAGCATCTATAAGTTCTCGTTCATCATCAGACAGCAGAGGAAGGACAGAACGGAGCTTTTCGATCATGAGCTTGTCCGTTACCTGTCTTTCAACATCCTCATCCTCATCGACGATGAAGTCAACACCGTTATCATCCTCGCTATCAAAGGCTTCGATTGAAAGCACTTTATTTTTGCGGTCCAGAGCTGCAAGATATCTGTTTCTCTCATACTCCTTGTAGTACTCGATGTAGAACTGCTCGTCCACTTCAAGAAGGCATCCCTGCAGAGGAATAAACCATCTCTTTGCATACTGCTCGTCCGTTGCTTTTCGTGCCTCGTGTTCTTCGTTGGTGATCTCAATAAAATTGTTATTTTCTTTTACATAAACCTTGTTGGGTGCATATTTCATGCGTGTATCCTCCTGTCGTTTTGTGATTTTGAAAGGTTTGATTTTCAAAATCGGACAGGAGGAGCGCGTATCGGCATATATCTACATTTTTCGCAAAGGCAAACGAAAAGGCACTTATTGCTTGATACGCTTTGGTTTGCGTACCATTCAACAAGTGCCTTTCTATCGTTATTCAGTTTTTTATTATGTAGAGTAGCGATTACATCATAAATTCATAGTCACTACTCATAATGAGTAGTGATGCGGAGTTACCCCAACGCATAATAAAATACCTCCTTGAATTAAGAATTGGCGCAGCTCGTCCAAGGTGGTATTCTGGAAGATGACTGCGTAGATGTGATTCATCTCTTTTCTCTTGTTATTTGCATCTCTCATTTGATATAAATTAAGAGAGCATGGCTCTTTGAGCAAAAAGCGACGAGCCGGGAGGCTCGCCGTATTATTTGCCTTGATGTAATATTACTTATCGGAACAGCTTTCACAAGTTCCGTTTAGAACGATTTGTATATGTTTTATTTTTGCACCGCCCGACAAATTGCAAGCCGCCTTTGCAGCATTGATGTCGGCATCCATAATGTCAATGACTCGTCCACACCTCTCACAAACAAGGTGAACGTGATCCTCACAGTTCGCATCGTATCTTTCGTGGTTATCCACGGTTGTTACTCTGATAACCCTTCCGATTTCTTCTAACTGTTTGAGATTTCGATACACCGTACCAAGCGAGAGGTTCGGCAGGTCGCCTTTCAGATCATTATAAATCATTTCTGCGGAAGGATGCTCCTTGGTGCCGCAGAGATATTGATATATGCTATTACGAGTAGTGGAATTTCGCATTTTCGTGTTTGCTGTCAACATATTTTTCCTCCGTAGGAATATTTTTCTTTATTATAGCATATACTTTTATCCTTGTCAATAATGATACTCATTATTAACAATAAAACTTATTGACATAAAACGACAAAAGAGTGCCACCGTAGTGACACTCCTTCACATATTTGAGATATAGAAACGGCAGACTACGATTTGTAGCCT
>JAZQSI010000104.1:0-1521 GCA_045629985.1 Eubacteriales bacterium | reverse complement strand
CTTCGTCAGATTAAGAGCGAAAACGAGCTTGCATGCATTCGTGAGGGATTTCGAATTGTTGACCTTGCAACGGACGAGGTTATAAGACATTTGAAACCCGGCGTAACTGAACTTCAGATGGTCGGTATTGCGCAGAGGGTAATTTACGAAGAGGGCGCGGAGTACGAAGGCCTTCCGATGTACGTTTTTAGCGAAAAGTCAACAAGCCATGCTATAAGCCGCAGCGGATACAGAACAATAAACAAGGGAGATATTGTTCAGCTCAACCTTTCTGCAAAGGTTGACGGCTATTCTCCTGCAATCGGTCTTCCTGTTGTTATGGGTAAGCTTGAGGGTGAGCGAAGACGCGTTGTCGAGTTCTGCAAAACTGCACATGACTGGACTGTGGATAAGCTCAAGGCAGGCGTTCTCGCAAGTGATATTGCAAAAGAATTTTATCAGATGTATGTTGACAATGGCTTTAAGGACAATTTCGTTTATGGTCCGTGCCACGGTACGGGTATGATAGAGGTTGAAGCTCCGTGGATGGAGACAATAAGCGATTATCCTCTTATGGAGAATATGACCTTCCAGGTTGATACATTTATCTCAGGCGATGGCTTCGGCGTAAGATGGGAAAAAGGCGTTGCAATCACGAAGGATGGTTGCGAGTCAATGACGGATTACTTGAAGAAAGGAATTATAGAGCTCGATGTGTAAGGCGGTAGGAAAGAAAGTCTGGATTCTTCCCGATTGCGAGCTCCCGAAAGTCGGTGAAGGCGTCGCAAAGGGGCATGAGTCTGTGATTATAGTAAATGACAGTGAGCGCGATGCAGAAATTTCCGTCAAGCTTTTCTTTACCGATAAAGAGGCACATGATAAAATAAAGTGGACGGTAAAGAGCGGAAGAGTGCGCTGTTTCAGAACGAATAATGTCGACGATATGTGCGGATATGTTGTTCCGCTTGAAACTCAGTATGCTATAAAGCTTGAGTCAAGTGAGAACATTGTCGTGCAGTACGGCAGACTTGACAATACGCAGGCAAACCTCGCTTTTTATACGACTATGGGGTATGCCGAGTAGGAGGTTTGGAGAATGTATCTTGATAAATGCTTTCCGAGAGAAATGGAGGAGGCAAAGGAGAGAAGAACGCCCGTTGTTATGGTAGGCGGAACGGTTGAATACCACGGCCCTCATTGCGCCTATGGTTGTGATACGCTTATCGCTGAGGGGCTTGTTGCGCGACTTGCCCAAAAGAAGAATATCATAATTGCGCCGACCGTCAATTACAGCCCTGCAAGCTTCGCGGTGGCTGATGAAACAAGCGGAACGGTGCATATAGAAGAAGATGTGTTTGAGGCGTATCTCTATCAGATTTTTATGAATATGATATCGAGTGGTCTTCGCAACATCTATGTGGTAATTCACCATCAGTTTGAGCAGGAAAACCTGATGCCGATGACGCTTTCGTATATGAAGGCGGCAAAGCGCGCAACAATGCGCTATCTTGAGAAAACGCAAGGTAAAGGCTGGTGGGGAAG
>JAZQSI010000103.1:0-11926 GCA_045629985.1 Eubacteriales bacterium | reverse complement strand
CGTTACGGAATCACGCATGGCTATCGCCGTTGCGCGTGAGGGCGGTATCGGCGTTATCCACAAGAACATGACGATTGAAGAACAGGCAAACGAAGTTGATATGGTTAAGCGCTCCGAAAACGGCGTTATCACAAACCCCTTCTTCTTAAGCCCCACTCATACTCTCGGCCATGCTGATGACCTCATGGCAAAGTATCGCATCTCCGGCGTTCCGATTTGCGACAACAACCGCCTCGTCGGTATCATCACTAACCGTGATATGAAGTTTGAAACTGACTATAACCGCCCGATTTGCGAGGTTATGACAAAGGAAAACCTCGTTACTGCTCCCGTTGGAACAACTCTTGAGGATGCTACCGAGATTCTCCGCAGAAACAAGATTGAAAAGCTCCCGATAGTCGATGAAAACATGGCTCTTCGCGGACTTATCACAATAAAAGACATTGAGAAAGCTCAGCGTTACCCGAACTCCGCACGTGACGAGAAGGGTCGTCTCCTCGTTGCTGCTGCTATCGGCAACACTCCCGATGTTCTCGACCGCGCAAAGGCTCTTGCAGAGGCAGGCGTTGACGTCTTCACTCTCGACAGTGCTCACGGTCACCACATCGGCATCATCAATGCTGTATCTAAAATCAAAAACGCTTTCCCGAATGTTGAACTTATCGCAGGTAACATCGCTACTCCCGAAGCTGCCCGTGACCTCATAGAGGCAGGCGCTGACGCTCTCAAGGTTGGTATGGGTCCGGGTGCTATCTGTACTACACGAATCGTTGCAGGTATCGGTGTTCCGCAGATTACAGCTGTTATGACAGTTGCTGAAGTTGCTGACAAGTACGGTGTTCCGGTCATCGCAGACGGCGGTATCAAATATTCAGGTGATATCCCGAAAGCTATCTGCGCAGGCGCATCCGTCATCATGCTCGGTTCTCTCCTCGCAGGATGCGACGAAGCTCCGGGTGAATTTGAAATGTTCCAGGGCAGACGCTTTAAGGTTTACCGCGGCATGGGTTCCCTCGGCGCTATGGCTAAGGGTGGCCGTGACCGTTACTTCCAGCAGAACAACCGCAAGCTTGTTCCCGAAGGTGTTGAAGGCCGCGTTCCTTACAAGGGTGCAGCAGGCGACACAATCTACCAGCTCATCGGCGGTCTCCGCGCAGGTATGGGTTACTGCGGTGCTGCTAACATTGAAGCTCTCCGCCAGAATGGTCACTTCATAAAGATTACGGGCGCAGGTCTTAAAGAAAGCCATCCGCACGATATCTACATCACAAAAGAAGCTCCGAACTACTCGGTCAACCCGTAAAGCATATATAAAACCGAACACTGCGGTGTTCGGTTTTTTCTTGCAATAAATTACACTTTGTGGTACAATATTTTAGACTTTTAAAATAAACGGGAGATATGAATTATGGCTACATCAAAAAACCTTGCCAAGGTTGGCAACATTTTTATTACAGAGGCAGATATAGACGCAACCATCGAAGCTCTCGGCCCGCGTGGACAGGCTTATAACAACCCCGAGGGAAGACAGGCAGTGCTTGACCAGCTCATCGCCAAAAACCTCTTCCTTTTCGAGGCACAGAACAACTCTTACGAAAACGACCCGAAATTCAAATCAGACCTTGCAAAGGTGCGCGACGAAATGCTCGCAAACTTCGCAATTGAAAAAGAGCTTTCCTCTATCGAAGTGACAGATGATGAGGTCAAGAAGTTCTACGACGAACACAAAAACGAATTCGTTTCAGGCGAGAGCGTTGAAGCAAGCCACATTCTCGTTGACAGCGAGGAAAAAGCAAAGAACCTTCTTGCAGATATCAAATCAGGAGCGATAAACTTTGCAGAAGCTGCAAAGGCAAACAGCTCATGTCCTTCCGCAGAGCAGGGTGGCTCTCTCGGTAAGTTTACAAGAGGCCAGATGGTTCCGGAATTTGACACAGCTGCGTTTTCCATGAACGTCGGTGATATTTCAGAACCAATCAAGACACAGTTTGGTTATCACCTCATCCACCTTACCGCAAAGAACGAAGCTTCTGAAATCCCCTTCGAGCAGATTCGCGAAAATCTTGTCCAGAAAGTTCTCATGGACAAACAGCAAGCTGCATATTCTTCAAAGCTCAATCAGTTGAAGCTTCTCTTCCCCATCGAAATGTTTTAAAGAAAATCCCAAGTGTTTTTTAACACTTGGGATTTTTTATCTACATTTTTGAAATTGCTTCCGCGACAAGCTTTTTGAAATCGCCGCCGATTCTTTCTGCCATTTTCTTTATGTCCTCGTGGGAAAGCGGCGCGGCATTAAGCCCTGCCGCCATATTTGAAATACAGCTTATTCCGCAAACGCGCATACCTGCGTGTCTTGCCGCCATCGCCTCGCACGCCGTACTCATACCTACGGCATCCGCACCCCATTTTTCGTAGGCACGAATCTCTGCAGGAGTTTCGTAGTTCGGTCCCGAAGTCTGGATATACACGCCCTCAAAAAGCTTTATCGAAAGCTTATCTGCCGCATCTCTTATGACATTGCGAAGCTCCTTATCATAAACCGTGCTCATATCGGGGAATCTTACGCCGAGCTCATCGATATTCTTTCCCGTAAGCGGTGACGGAACAAGGCTTGAGATATGGTCTGTTATCATCATAAGCGCGCCTTCGGAGAAGTCCTTATTTATTCCGCCTGCGGCGTTTGTGAGGAAAAGAGTTTCTGCTCCGAGAAGCTTCATAACACGAATTGGAAGGACAACATCATGGATGTCATATCCCTCGTAGAAGTGAACTCTGCCCTGCATTATGACCGTCGGAACGCCGTTTATATATTTAAAAACGAATCTTCCTCTGTGACCGAAAACGGAAGACGTCGGAAATTCCGGGATTTCGCTGTAATCAATCTCGCAGATTACATCATCTCCCTCGGCAAAATCGCCAAGCCCCGAACCGAGAACAAGCGCAACTTTCGGCACAAAATCTGTCTTTTCACGGATATATTTTACAGCTTTTCGAAGTTTAAGATGCATATTTATCGCCTCAATTAAATGAATTTTTATTTTCCCCGACATCAAACATTTCGCGAATTCGCATCCTTAAAAGCTTATGATCGGGAAGATTTAAATCGCGGTCAATTTCCGCAATTTTTTCCGCTTCGCGTTTTGCCGCCTCAAGCACTTTCATATCTGACATAAAGCTCGCAATCTTGAGCGTTGGCAGGCCGTGCTGACGTGTTCCGAAAAAGTCACCCGGTCCGCGCAGACGAAGATCCTCCTCCGAAATCTTAAAGCCGTCGTTCGTTGCGCGAAGAGCCGCAAGTCTCTCCCCTGCAGGGCTCCATTTGCCGACATTAGAGAAGAGGATACAGTAAGACTTATCCCTACCTCTGCCGACACGGCCGCGAAGCTGGTGAAGCTGGGAAAGTCCGAAGCGTTCAGAGTTCTCAATCGCCATTACGGTTGCATTCGGAACATTGACACCAACCTCAATAACAGTTGTCGAAACAATTGCAGAAGTCTCTCCCGAAACAAATCCCCGCATTACGGCATCCTTGTCCTTCTGTTTCATCTTCCCGTGAAGAATTTCGATATTTTTTCCGACAAAAACACTCTCGGCAAGCTCTTTCGCAAACTTTTCAACCGAGCGAAGCTCTCCTTCCTCATCTTCGTCAATCATCGGGCAGACGATATACGCCTGATGCCCGTCCTCTATCTGTTTATTTATAAAGCCGTAGGCATCGTCTCTCTTTGTGTCATTTACGATGAGCGTATCAACAGGAAGTCTTCCCGGTGGAAGCTCATCTATAATTGACATATCAAGGTCGCCGTACATAATAAGCGCGAGTGAGCGCGGAATTGGAGTCGCCGACATAACGAGCTGGTGGGGATTATTTCCCTTTGCAGCCAGCGTTGCGCGCTGTCTTACTCCGAAGCGGTGCTGTTCGTCAACAATCATGAGACCGAGAGAGGAAAACTCAACGTCCTCGCTGATTACAGCGTGTGTACCGATAAGCAAATCGACTTCACCCGATGCGCATTTTCCCTTAACCTTTCTCTTCGCCGCCGCGCCGAGACTTCCCGTCAGAAGCTCTACCGTCATACCGAGCGAGGAAAGACGTTCTTTCATTGACGCAAAGTGCTGTTCGGCGAGAATCTCCGTCGGCACCATAAGAACGGACTGCAGCCCGTTTTGGTAAGCAATGTATGCTGCCGCTTCCGCAACTGCTGTTTTACCCGAGCCGACGTCACCCTGGACAATTCTGTTCATGGGTTTTTCTTTTTTCATATCCGAGACAATTTCGGAGAGCACGCGAAGCTGCGCATTCGTCATTTTAAACGGAAGCGCGCCAAAAAACGGAGTTAAGTTATCCGACTTAATAGCTATACCTTTTTCCGTCTCACGTCTGTCGCGCAGGTGCATAAGTCCTAAAGAAAGCACAAAAAGCTCCTCAAACACAAGCCTGCGCTTCGCGATTTCAAGTTCCTCTTCTGTTGTCGGAAAATGAATTTCGCGATATGCCCAGCTTACATGAGCGAGCTTATATTTTCTTCGAAGCTCCTCGGGGAGTTCGTCAACAAGAGACGGCGCAAACTCTGCAAGAGCATTCCTTATTGCAGTGCGGAGCATATCCGCACTTATCCCTGCTGTCAGCGGATAAATCGGAAGGATAGCCCCGGTTTTTACACCCGAGCTATCCTCTTTTTCAAATGTAGGGTTGGTCATCAAGAGTCTGCCGCCACGCTCTTCTACTTTACCGAAAAAGACATAGCGCTCCCCTGCAACCAATTTATCTACGCTGTATTTCTGATTAAAAAATACAATATTTATACCGCCCGACTGATCCACAGCGCGAAACTCCGAAACCGTAAAACCACGGCGCGGCTTTCGCGTTCTGATATTTGACGACACATACGCCGAAATGCACGCTTTATCTCCAACGGAGAGTTCAGAAATTCTGAGCGTGCGTCTTCTGTCCTCGTAGTCACGCGGAAAGAAGTTCAAAAGGTCTCCAATGGTGAATATACCGAGCTTTGCAAAGCTTTCCGCTCTCTTTTCACCGACACCTTTAAGATAGCGTATCCCTGTGTTCAAATCGGACTTTGTCATAAAACCTACTCCGCTGAAATCAAATAATAATAAACAGGCTGTCCGCCGTCAATGAGCATTACCTCAGCACTCTCTGCCTTTTCCTTGCAGATGTTCTCAACAAGTGTTGCTTCATCCGCTGTTACTCCCTCTCCGTGGAACACCGTAACAAAGCCCTTATCTGCAATTCCCATCTGTTCAATGAGAGCAGCGGCAACTTCAGAAAGGTCGCATCCGGATGCCGCAAGCTTTCCTTCGTTAAGAGCGAGATACTCACCCTCTTTTATAGAATATCCGTCAAACTCGCTGTCTCGCGCCGCATAGGTAATTGAGCCTGTCGAGACATTCTTTGCCGCTTCCATCATAGCCGAAACATTCTCCTCGACGCTTGCATCCGGAGAGAACGCGAGCATCGCAGAGATGCCCTGCGGCATTGTCTTTGTTTCAAGAACAACAACCTGCTTTTCGGTAAGCTCTGCTGTCTGCTGTGCCGCCATGATTATGTTCTTGTTGTTCGGAAGAACAAATACTATCTCCGACGGGGTAGCGTTTACCGCCGCAAGGATATCGTCCGTCGACGGGTTCATCGTCTGACCACCCTCGACAAGAGTATTTGCACCAAGGTCGCGGAATACGTTGAGGATACCCTCGCCCGCTCCGACGACTGCAAAGCCGTACTTGGTCTCAGGCTCTGCAATAACAGGAGCATCGTTTACCTCTGCGCCTGCTGATATATTTTCATCATGCTGATAGCGCATATTGTCAATTTTAATATTAGTGAGTTCACCATAGGTAAGAGCACGTCCGATAGCACGGTCAGGCTCGTTTGTATGAACATGAACCTTGATGATATCGTCATCATCAACCACAACAACGCAGTCACCAATTGTCTCAAGGAAGGCACGGAGCTTCGACGGCTCAAGCTTCTTTCCTGCGTCGCTTAGGTTTATGATAAATTCTGTGCAGTATGCAAACGTAATCTCCTCATCGGAATCAGCAAAGCCTGCCGCAGCTTTTGCCGGTGCAATTTCCTCGCCCGACATAAGCTCGACGTCTTTTCCGAGAAGAGACGACTGCATAGCCTCAAGAACGAGGACCCAACCACAACCGCCGGCATCAACAACGCCTGCTTTTTTGAGGACGGGGTTCTGCTCCATGGTATTTTCAAGTGCTTCTTTTGCCGCATCGATAAGCTCGACAAAGATTGCATCAATGTCTTTATTTTTTCCGGCAACAGATGTTGCCTTTTTCGCCGCAACGCGAGAAACCGAAAGGATTGTACCCTCTGCCGGCTTCATAACCGCGCGATAAGCCGCATCTACGCCTGATGTAAGAGCACCTGCAAGGTCTGACGCATCAAGGACAGACTTTCCTGCACAAGCTTTTGCAAAACCGCGAAAAAGGAGTGAAAGAATAACACCCGAGTTTCCTCTTGCTCCGCGAAGAAGCGCTGATGCCGCGATATTTGCCGCCTCACCTATCGTTTCGGGATTTGCTCCGGCAAGAGCCGTTGCCGCCGCACGCGCTGTAAGGGACATGTTTGTTCCCGTATCACCGTCGGGAACCGGGAAAACGTTAAGCTCATTGAGCTTTTGTTTGTTGTTATCAATCGCTGCAGAAGCAGAAATCACCATTCTCTTGAACTCTGCAGCTGTAATCTGTTCTCTCAAAGTGATACCTCCGTTATTCAGCCATAATTGAATCTACCTTGACGTTGACACTTCCGACCGGAACGCAGGTTACGCGTTCAACATTGTAACGGACTTCGTTCATTATAGATTCGCAGATTGCAGTAATATTTACACCATGTTCAATGATTATGTGCACTTCAATATTAACCTTATCATCATCAAATGTGACATTTACGCCTTTGGACATATTTTCACGCTTAAGAAGGCTTACGATGCCATCCTTTACATTCTTATATGCCATTCCGCGTACGCCAAAACAGTTAGTTGCAGCATCTCCTGCAATAACGGTAAAAACCTCATTGGTAATCTCGATTGTTCCTTTTTCGTTATTGATTAACATGAACAGTCCTCCTTACTGAAGCCGAGGGAATTTGCTTCCCCCACACTCTTATACATTATATATTATATTATATTTTCCCCAATAACTCAATAGAAAATTTTCAAACTAAATATCTGTTGAATATTCTTCCTTATTTTGATATAATAAATTCAAAAACTAACCATAAAAAGGAGGCATCTTCCGATGATAGAAATCAACGAAGTCAACTATGCCCCGTGGGGCAGATGCGTAAGAGTTTCTGACGGCAAGAACGAGCTTTTCGCAACACTCGACTTTGGCCCAAGAATTATCCGTTTCTCCGCCGTTGGTCACGACAATATGTTTTTTGAAGACAAGAACGATGTTATAAACGCAGATGCATTTGCTAAGGAAAGCGCAGAGCTTTTCGGAAGCGACAAGGGCGTATGGCACATCCGCGGCGGCCACCGCCTCTGGATAAGCCCCGAGTATGTCCCCGAGACATACTACCCTGACAACGAGCCTGTTTCTTATGAAAAGATTGAAAACGGCATACGTCTTCTTCCCCCGGCGCAGAAAGGCACGAATCTCCAGCTCTCTCTTGAGATTACCATGCCCGAGGAAAACTGCACTCATATTATCCATAAGATAGAAAACATCGGTTCAAAGCCCACCACCCTCGCTCCGTGGGCACTTACAGTCCTCTCTCCCGGCGGCGAGGAGATTATCCCTGTTCCCGACCGTGAGGAGCTTCTTCTTGAAAACCGCCACTTTGTTTTCTGGGCATACACGAAGATGAACGACTACCGTGTCACTTGGGGCGATAAGTATATCCGTCTCCGCCAGGACCCCGAAGCTACATACAAGTTTAAGTTTGGCACACTTTCTCAGCACGGCTGGGCGGCATACTTTAACCACGGCGATGTTTTCGTCAAATATTTCGATACAGATGAAGACAAACCCCACCCCGACCGCAACTGCAACTTTGAAACCTTCACAGCCGCACCTATGCTTGAGATGGAGAGTATAGGCGTCCTTACAGAGCTTAATCCGGGTGACTCGGTCACTCACAGCGAATGCTGGAGCTACTATACTGACGTAGCACTTCCGCAAACAGACGAGGAGACAGACGAATTCGTTAAAAAAATTGTTGAATAAAGTCAGTTTTTTGAAAATTGTAAATTTTTCTCAAAAGCCATTGACAAAACTAAAACGATTTAGTATAATTCAATTATACTCATTAAAATCATAATAGGAGGTATACACCATGGCAAGATCAGGTGGTCCCGGATCATTTGTATTCGGAGACGAAGAAAGAAAAGAAGTTATGGAAGTCCTTGACGGTAGATATCTTTTCCGTTACGGCGCAATAGGTGACGAAGGCTACACACATAAGGTTGTAGATTTCGAAGATGAACTCAAGAAGGTAATGGGTGCAAAGTATGCAGTTGCTACAACAAGCGGCACATGCTCACTCCTTGCTTCTCTTGCAGCTCTCGGAATCGGCGGCGGCGACGAAGTTATCGTCCCGGGCTACACATTCATCGCATCTATCTCTACAATCATGATGGCTGGCGCTATCCCGGTTCTCGCTGAAATCGACGAGTCTCTCACAATTGACCCGACTAAGATTGAAGCACTCATCACACCGAAGACAAAGGCTATCCTCCCCGTACATATGCTCGGTAACCCGTGTGACCTCGATGCTATCATGGCTATCGCAAAGAAGCACGGTCTCTACGTTCTCGAAGACTGCTGCCAGGCTGTTGGCGCAAGCTACAAGGGCAAGAGAGTCGGTACTATCGGTAACATCGGTGCATTCTCACTCAACGTCTTCAAGACAATCTCCACAGGTGACGGCGGTGCTGTTATCACAAACGATGAGAACCTCTATGAGAGAGCATTCGGTTATCACGACCAGGGCCACAAGCCGAACCGTACAGGTGTTGAAGTCGGTAACCGCTCTATCCTCGGTATCAACATGAGAATGAACGAGCTCACAGGTGCTGTTGCTCTTGCTCAGACACGCAAGCTCGACGAAATCCTCGCTACACTCCGTGCTAAGAAGGCAATGCTCAAGGGTCTCCTTGCTGACCTTCCGCACATCTCCTTCAGAAAGATCAACGACGAAGGCGAATGCGCAACTCTTCTCACAATCCTCTTCGATACAAAGGAACTCGCAGAGAAGTTCTGCGAAAAGACAGGCGGCAGACCGATCGCTTACTCCGGCTGGCACGTTTACAACAACATGGAGCAGGTTCTCAACAAGATGCTTCCGGCTCCCACAATGAACGTAAACGACAGAGAGTACAAGAAGCACATGCTCCCGCAGACAGACGCTATCCTCGACCGTGCAGTCAACATCTCTGTTGGTGTTGTTGACAAGGGTCTCGGATCCGGCTACGGTATCAACATCCTCTCAACAGAAGAAGAGATCAAGGCTGTTGCTGCAAACCTCAGAGAAATCATCCTTTCTCTCTAATTAACAAGTAAACCCAATTAAAATACAGGAGGTCAATTATTATGTCAAGATTTAAGTATTCAGTAGGTCCCTGGAACGTTCACGAAGGTGCAGACGCTTACGGTCCGGCAGTTCGTGATTCCATCCCGTTCGAAGAAAAGCTCAAGACTTTCAAGGAAATCGGTTTTGATGCTATCCAGTTCCATGATGACGACGCTGTTCCGAACATCAACAACTACACAGAGGCAGAAATCATCGAAGAAGCAAAGAAGGTTAAGGCTCTCCTCGACAAGTATGATCTCGCTGCTGAATTCGTAGCTCCGCGTCTCTGGTTCGATCCGCACACAACAGACGGCGGCTTCTGCTCCAACAGCGCTGAAGACCGCGAGTATGCAATGTGGAGAGCTTACCGCTCAATCGACATCGCTAACGTTCTCGGATGCGATAAGATCGTTCTCTGGCTTGCTCGTGAAGGCACACTCTGCTACGAGAGCAAGAGCCCGGTTGAGTCCACAAAGCGCCTTATCGAAGCTATCGACAAGATGCTCGACTACGACAAGAACATCAAGATCATGATCGAGACAAAGCCGAACGAGCCGATCGACAGAAGCGTTTGCCCGACAATGGGTCACTGCATGGCTATCTCTGCTGCTTCTAAGGATCCGTCACGTGTTGGTGGTCTTCTCGAGTCTGCTCACGCAATGCTCGCAGGCCTTGATCCGGCAAGCGAAATCGGCTTTGCATCAGCTATGGGCAAGCTCTGGGGCGTTCACCTCAACGACCAGAACGGCATTAAGTACGACCAGGACAAGAGCTTCGGTGTTGAGAACCTCCGTGCTGCATTCAACCAGATGAAGGTTCTTATGGAGACAGGCTTTGGTAAGAACGGCGAGTACATCGGCCTTGACGTTAAGGTTATGAGAACTCAGAAGCAGGAAGGCAGCTACCAGCACCTCATCAACAGCCTTAAGATTGCTAAGGCTCTTGAAGCAAAGGCTGAGAAGTTCGATTACGACTATCAGGCAAAGTGTGTTGCAGAGCGCGACTACGAGAAGCTCGAAATGTACGTCATGGAGCTCCTCATGGGCCTCAACTAATCAACCTGCTTAAAAGAATTAAAGTTTAAGACTTGAGGGTGGGTTTTTACCCACCCTCTATTTTTTCTAAAGGAGCATAAATTATGAATATTCTTGCTATTGGTGCACATCCGGACGATATCGAAATCAACTGTGCCGGTACTCTTGCAAAATACGCAGCAGAAGGCCACAAGGTTTTTATCGCTACTGCTACAAACGGCAACATCGGTTCTGCAACTCTTCCGAAAGATGAAATCGGCGCTATCCGTAAGAAGGAAGCTGCAAAGAGCGCTTCCATCATCGGTGCTGAATACATTTGCCTCGACTACGATGATGAGCTCTTCTACGAAGATGTTAACGTCCGTATGAAGTTTATCAACCTCGTTCGTCACTGCAAGGCAGACGTTATCCTCACTCACAACCCGCACGACTACAACCCTGACCACATGCTTACATCAAAAATCATCAACGACATTCAGGTTATGATTCCGATTGCAAAGCTTGAGACAGAAGAAGAGCCGTGCCCGACTCTCCCGATTATCTACTACTTCGAGCCGGCAAAGGGTATGGGATTCATCCCGACAGACTATGTCGACATCACAGACTACTTCGAGACAAAGAAGAAGATGTTCCTCTGCCACGAAAGCCAGCAGCAGTGGATGGCAGACAACTATGCAGGTTTCTCAGCTGAGGATACCTTCACAGAAGATATGACAATCACAGCTAAGTACCGCGGTATGCAGTGCGGTGTTAAGTACGCTGAAGCATTCGTTCGTTGCAACGACGCTTACCGTATGACAGCAGGAAGACTCCTTCCGTAAATTGCATTTTAAAAGCCGAGTGGATTTTCCACTCGGCTTTTCTTATTTATATTTAATTTCAAATCACGCTTTATCGGCTTTTGCTTTGCAAATTCTGAAAATGCCCACCCCTATAAGGGTTACACTCACAAGCAGAGCTGATATCAAAATTATAAAGAGCACATTCCCGCTCGTGCACTGCTCCCAGTTATTGAAATTAACCTGATAATAGCATTCTGAAAGATTAAACAATCTGTTCACGATATACCCGGTAAAGTAGTATACCACAGCGCAAAGCAACGTGCAGACGCCTGCCTTTAAGAACGAATCAAAGCGCAGTATGCAGATAAGTCCGCAAAAGAAGTCGGAGGCCAAGCGGTCTTAGGAAGACAACTCCCTTGGCCAACTCCTTGGCTCACAGAACGACATGGCTACGACCCGACTTGGTAAAGTAGTATACCACAGCGCAAAGCAACGTGCAGACGCCTGCCTTTAAGAACGAATCAAAGCGCAGTATGCAGATAAGTCCGCAAAAG
>JAZQSI010000102.1:0-7794 GCA_045629985.1 Eubacteriales bacterium | reverse complement strand
GCATGGCTCGGAGCCTTGCTTTTTGTAGCAATACCATATTACATCGTAAAAGAAGATTATTTGAAATAAAAAAGGTGTGCACAGCGTGCACACCTTTTTTTAACCGCAAAAAACCTCTCAGGGCATCTGTCCCAAACCATTCCAAATAAAAAAGGAACCAAACCTTGCGGTCTGATTCCTTTTTTGGAGCTGGTAATGGGACTCGAACCCGCGACCTACGCATTACGAATGCGTTGCTCTACCGACTGAGCTACACCAGCATCACGAACAAAATATATTATAATATAAAATTCTGCTTACGTCAACGGGGAAATTTCTTTTTTTTAGACGAAATTTGTTGTGTTTGATTATTGCACAAGCGAGAATTATATGATATTATATATACGTGAACATCTGTTCCTTTTTAAACAAATAAGAAAAGGGGTTAAAGTATATGCCAAGCACATTTACAGCCGCACCGGATGATAAAATTCCTTATGCTCCGATAGGCATTATTTCTCTCGAGAGCAGTCGTGAACTCGGAAATTCGGTTGATTCGTATCTTGTTCAGCAGCGTCGCCATAATGTTGAGAACGGAAATGTTCCGCTTCACTTCCCGGCGTACCTCAGAGATTCGTACCTTATCGACCACGCTACTCCCAGATTTGCTTCCGGTGAGGGTAAAGCTATCCTTAAAGAGACAGTTCGCGGATATGATATCTATATCATCGCTGATATCAGCAACTACAGCTGCACATATAAAATGTACAATATGGAATGCCGTATGAGTCCGGATGATATTTTCCAGGATATCAAGCGTGTTATTGCAGCTATCGGCGGTAAGGCAAAACGCATCAACGTCATTATGCCGCTTCTTTATGAGAGCCGTCAGCACCGTAAGGCTGCTCGCGAATCTCTCGACTGCGCTATGGCGCTTCAGGAGCTTGAGCATCTCGGCGTTGCAAACATCTTCACTTTTGATGCTCACGACGCACGTGTTCAGAACGCAATTCCGTTTATCGGCTTTGAAAACGTAACCCCTACATATCAGATTATAAAAGCGCTCCTTAAAAACGTTCCTGACATCGAGATTGACAAGGACAAGCTCGTTGTTGTCAGCCCTGACGAGGGTGGTATGAGCCGTAGCCTTTACTTTGCAAGTATGCTCGGTGTCAACGTCGGTATGTTCTATAAGCGCCGCGACTATACGAAGATCGTAAATGGTCGCAACCCGATTATCAGCCACGAGTTCCTCGGCGATTCCGTTGAAGGTAAAGACGTTCTCATCATCGACGATATGATTTCATCCGGTGAGTCCGTCATCGACATTGCATACGAGCTCAAAAAGCGCGGAGCAAAGCGCATCTTCGTCGGTGTTACATTCGGCCTCTTCACTGAGGGTGCCGCTTCATTTAATAAGGCATATGAAGACGGTGCGATTTCAAAGGTCTTTTCTACAAACTTGAACTACCGTCCGCAGGAGATTCTTGATGCTCCGTGGTATGCTGAAGCAGATATGTCAAAGTTCCTCTCTCTCATTATTGATACGATGAACCACGACAGCTCAATCAGCTCGCTTCTCAGCCCGGTAGATAAAATAAACAAAGTTCTCGAAAAGCACAAGGCAGAAATGGAAAATAAATAACTTTTTTAAAGGAGAATATCATCATGGCAAAAGTAGTTACATTCGGCGAAATTATGCTCAGACTCAAATCTCCCGGACTTGAGAGATTTTTCCAGTCACCGTCATTTGAGGCAACCTTTGGCGGCGGTGAGGCTAACGTTGCAGTATCCCTTGCAAACTACGGTATGGACGCTTCCTTCGTAACAGCTCTTCCCGATAACGCTATCGGTGATGCTTGCGTTGCAGACGTCCGTTCTTTCGGCGTTGAAACAAAAGACATCATCCGTTCAAAGGGCAGAATGGGTATCTACTACCTCGAAACAGGTGCAAACCAGCGCGCATCCAAGGTCGTTTATGACCGTGAGTTCTCAGCTATCGCTCTTGCAAAGCCGGGCGATTTTGACTGGGAAAAGATTTTTGACGGTGCTACATGGTTCCATATCACAGGTATTACCCCGGCTATCTCCGCTTCCGCTGCAGAGCTCGCTCTTGAGTCTGTAAAGGCTGCAAAGAAGCTCGGCGTTACGGTTTCCTGCGACTTCAACTTCCGCAAGAACCTCTGGAAGTACGGTAAGAGCGCACCTGAAGTTATGTGCGAGCTCGTTAAGTATGTTGATGTCGGTATCGCAAACGAGGAAGACTGCCAGAAGTCTCTCGGCATTACTGTTGACGTCAAGGTTGAAGATGGCGTTCTCGATACTGCAAAGTACGAGGCTCTTGCACGCAAGGTTCTTGAGCAGTATCCGGATATGAAGACTCTCGCTATTACTCTTCGTGAGAGCAAGAGCGCAGATACAAACGGCTGGTCCGCTTGCCTCTGCGACAGAGAGAACTTCTACTTAAGCCGCAAATATATGATCACCGATATCGTTGACCGCGTAGGCGGATGCGACTCTTTCTCAGGCGGTCTTATCTACGGTCTCAATAACTACGAGAACAAAGAAGATGCTCTCAACTTCGCTGTTGCAGCATCCTGCCTCAAGCATTCTATCATGGGTGACTATAACCGCGCTACACTTTCTGAAGTCAAGGCTCTTATGGGCGGCGACGGTTCAGGCCGTGTTCAGAGATAGTTTATAAAGAATTTAAGGGAGGTTGTGTCAAAGGTTTTTGATACAACCTCTTTTTATATCATACTCCTTATAGGCTCCACTGTGTAAGGGGAGCTGTCAGCAAAGCTGACTGAGGGGTTGTGAAACGTATGCAGTTACGAAACATTTATGTTTTCAGGAGGCGAGAATATGAAGATAGCAATTATTGATACCTGCACGATAACAAAAGGCGATGTTTCGCTTGATGAAATAGCAGCGCTTGGCGAGGTTTCGTATTTTGACGAGGTTGAGTATCCCGATATTCCCGATGAGGTAAAGACGGCAGATGCGATAATCTGCAATAAGGCTGATATCAACCGTGAGTTCATAGAAGTGTGTGAAAATCTTAAGTACATTGGCCTTTTTGCGACGGGCTATAACAATATCGACATCGAAGCGGCAAGGAGTCGCGGCATCGCGGTAGCGAACGTGCCCGGTTATTCTACTCACGCGGTCGCACAACTTACAATGGCGATGATTCTCGCACTCTCCGGAAGCCTTGTAGATTACGCAAATTCGACAAGGAACGGTGGCTGGGTAAGGTCGTCCACGTTTTCATATTTCCCGTATCCGATGTTCGAGCTTCGCGGGAAAACGCTCGGAGTTTTCGGCTACGGCGACATAGGAAGAGAAGTGGCACGCCTTGGAGACGCATTTGGTATGGAAGTCATAGTTTCTACACGCACTCCGTCAAAGTGCGCTGAGTTTCCTGTAGTTTCGCGTGACGAGCTTTTTGAAAAGTCAGATTTTCTCACGCTTCATGCTCCGCTTAATGACGATACGCGTCTGATGGTAAATGAACGCACACTTTCGCTTATGAAAAAATCGGCATATCTTATAAATACAAGCCGAGGTGGAGCGATAGACGAAGCGGCGCTTGCACGCGCGCTTAACGAAGAAAGGATAGCAGGCGCAGGGATTGACGTCCTGACGGTAGAACCTATGCGTGCGAACAATCCGCTCCTGACGGCAAAAAACTGCATTATGACACCGCACGTTGCCTGGGCTCCGATTGAAACGAGAGAAAGGCTGATAACTCTCGTTGCAGAAAACCTTGCGTGCTTTATGAAAGGTGAGCCTAAAAATATAGTGAATAAGTAAGAGAAAAGCAGAAACAATTTTGTTTCTGCTTTTTTATTCAAAAAATGATGAAGAAAAGGGTGATGAGCGATATGAGTGCTATTACGGAAACTGCGGATAGCAGTGCGATATTTTCACGGAGTTTGCTTTTTGCTCTGCAGTTTGTTCGCACATACTCATTTGCCGCTGCGCATGCCTCGCGGAGGATTTTTTCGGCATCGACATCAGCTGAGGACGGGACATCGTCACGCATAATAAATATTGCTTCGTCAAAAATACTGCCGACGGGAGCTTTTACAACAACAACGCGTCTTGAAATTCCTTTTACCATAAAATTCTCCTGAAGGTTTTTGTTTTAGTATGCTTCAATAGGCGGTCAGTATGCATTTTCGATGAGGATAACTGCAACAGTCATATCGTCGTTCTTTTTATAATGTGTGAGAGAGAATGCGAGAAGCTCATCTGCAAGAGCTTTTGGAGAGGGAGGAGCGACATTGGAGAGAAACTCAAGAAGTTTCACATCGTCGCTGCCATCAGCTATGCCGTCGCTTGTCATTATTATATAATCGCCGCTCTCAAGTGTAAGTTGGGTTACGTCAGGCTCACACTTTTCACCGAGACTCATTCCCGCAGGCAGACTCGAGGCACATATGCGGCGTATTGTTTTTTCACGCTTTATATATGTAGGTGCACCGCCAAGTTTGTAGATTTCCGCCGCACCCGTAAAGAGATTTGCGGAGAGAAGGTCGAGCGTTGCAAAGCTTTCTGTAATCTCGGAACGGAGAGTGAGAGTTCCTTGCAGCGTGGAGAGGGCAGCTTTTGCGGAAAGTCCACCGCGCAGAAGCTCGGAGAGAAGATTTATTATGCCGGCACTCTCTTTTGCGGCAAGTTTTCCACTTCCCATGCCGTCGGACAGAAGAAGTGCGAGGTGCCCGTTTGAGGGGTAGAAAAGGCTTCCGGAATCGCCGTTTTGTTCGTTTGAAGTGCGGCTTTTCGTGGCAGCGCCAAAGACGGCGCGGAGACGCGGCTGTTCGCGGATGATTATGTCGTCAAGTTCTTTTGAGGGGGAATACTTCGGTTCTGCAAAACGGACATCACAGATTTTTGAAAAAATCGGGAGAAACTCATTGTAGTCTTTAATAACTGCAGTGAGATCGCGCCCACAGATATGTATGTTCATATGATTTTCGCTGTCGCGGTAAACTGCTGCATCACAGAGAATACCGTGTCTTGTAAGCTCGTCACGAAGTTCCGCTTCGGCACATTCGTCAAAACGTGCGTTGTTTGAAATGTCGAGAGAAATGTCCTCAAATACCGCGGCAATGTCGGAGTACTGCTTTTTGAGGATTCTGTGGCATTCACGTTGTTTTTCGTCAAATCTGCTTTGGTAACGCATTGCGAAGATTTCGCGATTTACAGAATTAACGAAGTTTTCTGTATTGAGACATCGTGAGGAGAAATAAACGGGAAAATCGCGCGCTGTCAGAGTACCGTTTTTCGTTATGGCGTTGCCTGCTTTTGTAAAAGCATCACGGGTTGACTGAAAGTCGCGATCCCAGCAGATGGACCACAGCGAACATTTTTTACAGATAGTCTGTGAACTTTTCTCAAAGTATGAGCGAACGTCATTAAGGCTCTTGGTGTTTTTTTCTTTGCTGCTTTTGGGGTCTGAAAGTGTATTCCCGAGACTTTTGAACGCCTTTGCGGCAAAGTTGAGCCTTTCGGCGGCATAACGGCGCAGATGTATATCTTTTCGTTCTCCGGCATTTATAAAAATGCGACGGGTACGTTTCGTAAAAGAGTTTTCGAAAACAAAGACGAGGAGTGCGGATGCTGTGAATTCTATTAAGAAAGAAAGGACGAGTGAGGTGTCAAGACATGCACAGATGCAGGCGGAAATGGCAAAGGACAGAGCAAGTGCGAGGATACGACCGAATCGGGAGAAAGTCGCGATAAGAATTCCGGCAACACCAAAGACAATTGCATACTCCGGGGCTATAAGTGTCAGCGAAACTGCCGAGCCGAGCAGAAGTCCGCTTGCGGCTCCTGCGCCAATACCACCCGCGAAAGCACAGAGTGAAATGAGAAGAAGAGAAAGAACGCGCCCGGGTGAAACAATACCGAAGAATGATATGTCGGAAACAGAGGAAGCGATACCGACGGCAAGTGTGACAAGCCCTGATGACAGGTGCAGGGGATTCTCTCTTGCAGGAGAAAGGATGTTTGAGAGAAGCGTTGCAGAAATAGCCGCGACGATAACTTCGAACACGGAAAGAGATGTGTCAAACAGATTGAAGCCACCGTCCGCGAGAAAGACAAAGTTTATGCAAACGGTCGGAATAATGACTGCCAGGGGAGTGAAAAGCTTCTTTTTAGGAAGTGACGTTCCCGAAAACACGAAATGTGCAGTGAAAATAAGAATCAGACACGCGATATATTTAAGTGAATTTATTTTCTCAAAAACGGAGACGTACCCAAGTATGGACCCGAGCAGGCCGACGAGCGAATATTTTCCGGCACCAAGCGCGGAGGTTGCCGCTAGTCCGAATGGGGAAGAGGTGCCGAGAAAGTTTGCACGTGCCAAAAGAAATGACGAGAGAAAAACTGCAGGGTATGTAAGAAAAGAAAAAGAAAGCTTTGAAATGAGAGATTTCGTAAGTGTCGCCACGTGAGTTTCTTGTGGTGATTTATTTTTAACATCCATCGTTTTTTAGTTCCTTTCACAGAAAAAGTTTTCATTTAAAGTATAAATAAAAATTAATGCGCAAGAAGTCGCAAAATGTATCTTAAAAAGAATAAAAAAGATGTATAATGTGTCAAAAAAGTGCAAAAATAACAGATGTAAAAAGAAGTTTACGAAAGCTTGTCCGCTTTTGCGAAAAGAAAAACAAAATGAGAATATAAAAACTTTGTTAAAATTTTAATTTTCTCGAGAAAAAGACTTGATATTTTGACAAAAACATAATAAAATAATATATAGCAAACTTTGTACTATCACGAAAGGGGCGAATTCACAAAATGAGTTTGACAACCAACAAGTATGTAAATGAATGGGTCAACGAAATGATTGACCTCAACAAGCCGGATTCCGTAGTTTGGATTGACGGCAGCAAGGAGCAGCTTGATGCTCTTCGTGCAGAGGCTTGTGCTACCGGCGAAATGATTAAGCTTAATGAAGAGAAGCTTCCGGGATGCTACCTCCACAGAACAGCAATAGATGACGTTGCTCGTGTTGAAGATCGTACATTCATCTGTGCTCCCACAAAGGAAGAGGCAGGTGCTACAAATAACTGGATGGATCCTGCCGAGATGTATGCAAAGCTCAGAAAGCTTTATGACGGCAGCATGAAGGGCAGAACAATGTATGTTCTCCCGTTCTCAATGGGTGTTGTCGGTTCTCCGTTTGCAAAGGCAGGCATCGAGATTACTGATTCTATCTACGTTGTTCTCAACATGCAGATCATGACACGTATCGGTAAGGCAGTTCTCGACAACCTCGGTGACAGCGCTGATTTCGTTCACGGTCTCCACAGCCGTGCTACAATGAATCCTGAGGAGAGATACATTGTTCAGTTCCCGCAGGATAACACAATCTGGTCTATCAACTCCGGTTACGGCGGCAACGTTCTTCTCGGTAAGAAGTGCTTCGCTCTCCGTATTGCTTCCTACCAGGGCCGCAACGAAGGCTGGATGGCAGAGCACATGCTCATCCTCGGCGTCAAGGCTCCGAACGGTACTAAGAAGTACATCGCAGCAGCATTCCCGTCTGCTTGCGGCAAGACAAACCTCGCTATGCTTATTCCGCCTAAGGCTTATAAGGAAAAGGGCTATGAAGTTGAGTGCGTAGGTGACGATATCGCATGGCTCCGCATCGGTGAAGACGGCGGTCTTTGGGCTATCAACCCTGAAGCAGGCTTCTTTGGCGTTGCTCCGGGTACAAACGAGAAGTCCAACCCGAATGCTCTCCACACATGCCTCCAGGATACGATCTTCACAAACGTTGTTCATAACGTTGAAGAC
>JAZQSI010000101.1:0-6370 GCA_045629985.1 Eubacteriales bacterium | reverse complement strand
ACAGGTAACGCAACGCAGTCAAATTCCATAGCGGTTGCGCTTGAGAGTACTGCAGGGGTACGCCCGTGGATTACGGGTATTGTTTTGACTGTGCTTTCTGCTGCAGTTATTCTTGGTGGAATGCGCAGAATTGCTTCTGTCAATGAAAAACTCGTACCGTTCATGGCTGTGTTTTATGTTTTGGCTTCAATAGTAGCTCTTGTCGTCAATGCGGAAAGAATTCCGGCTGCGTTTGCATTGATTTTCAGAGAGGCTTTTAACTTTAAGGCGGCGGCAGGCGGTGTAACCGGATATGGCATTATGCTTGCAATGCATTATGGCTTCTCACGCGGCGTTTTTTCGAATGAGGCAGGTCTCGGTAGCGCTCCGATCGCTCATGCTGCATCCAGCACAAAAGATCCCGTACAGCAGGGATTGTGGGGTATGTTTGAAGTATTTTTTACCACAATTATCATCTGTACATGCTCTGCTTTGATTATCCTTACGAGTGGAGTCTGGGAAAATGGCGCATTATCTGGTTCGGCATTGAGCATTGCTTCGTTCGATAGTATTTTGCCGGGTGTAGGAAGTATTGTAATCACGCTTGCAACTGTTTTCTTTGCTCTCTCGACCATTCTTGGTTGGGCATATTATGGAGAGGTAAGCGTTGGATTTTTGACCCGAAATTCTAAAGTGGCTGTTATTATTTACCGCTGCATTTATGTATTATGTGTGTTTGTTGGTGCTGTAGGTAGCCTTGATTTGATATGGAGTATATCTGAAACGATGAATGGTTTGATGGCTATACCAAACCTTATCGGTGTTATTGGTTTGAGCAAGGTAGTTAAAACGGCGACTAAAGATCACTTTGAAAGATTGAAATAATTTGATATGCAAAAAATACACACTCTTTTGAGTGTGTATTTTTGCATTGGTCAGATTTTAGTTATCACAGCCTGCAAGGCATTTTACGAGGCAGGCGGTTGTCGTTACGGTGAGAGAGAGGAAAGCGAGAAGTGCACCTGTAAATATTGCGCCAACTATGCTTGTAGCGGCAAAGGTAATGCCGAGAAGAATTACGGAAAGAAGAGCTGTTCCGAGTATGCCGACGATAAGCGTCGAAAGAACAGGACACAAACAACTGATTCTTGTATCTGAGCGTTGTGTCAAAGAGACAGAGAGCAGGACGATTGCAAGATAAGCTACGGCGATTCCGAGCGCAACCCACAGGAAAGCCGGGGTAACGGTTATTGTCGCGCTGATGGTAAGAAATGCGCCAATGATGCCGATGATGATACTTGCAATGACTGCGAGAAGCGGACAGCTGAGTTTACAACCACAATTATTCATACTTTTGTTCACCTCCTACACTACACTGTATGATAAAACGAAATTTTGGTTAATGGTTGTCCGAAAGTTCGTTGACAAAATGCGAACCAATATGATATTCTATATACTGTACTGAATTATTTCGGAGGGTAAAATAATGGGGCTTTTTGGTTCGATACTCAATCAGATTTTGTTTCTGTTCGGGTTTATTGTTATAGGCTATATACTTGCGAAGATCAAGGCGATTCCGGGGAATTCTGCAAGCGTATTGTCGAAGCTTGAGAATAATCTCTTTATTCCTGCCCTTGTTATGGGGACGTTTATCGAGAATTTCACGGTTGATAAGATAAGCGAGGCCTGGAAACTTTTTTTGATAAGCTCTGTTATAGGGGTCATCGCGGCAGTTTTGGCTGTCTTGATTTCAAAACTCGTTACGAAAGATAAATACATACAGAAAATATATACATACGGTCTTGCTTTTTCTAACTTCGGGTTCATGGGAAATGCGGTCGTAAAAAGCCTTTTTCCTGAAATTTTCCTTGAATACCTGATATTCACCCTGCCACTGTGGATTTTGATTTATCTCTGGGGCGTTCCGAGGCTTCTGATTGCGGATTCAGGAAAGAGACAGACGTTCAAAGAGTCGCTAAAGTCCTTTGTGAACCCGATGTTTATTGCGATGATAATTGGTATGATTATTGGCGTGTTCGGAGTCCCGCTACCCGGGTGGATGCGCGATTTAATCAAGGTTTCAGGTGATTGTATGTCACCGGTGGCGATGATTCTCACCGGTATTGTTGTTTCTTCGATTTCGCTTAAAAAGGCATTTACAAACGTAAGGATCTATATCATATCCGTTATAAGACTTTTGGTTCTTCCTCTTCTTTTTGTGGGAATTGCATCGTTTTTTGAAATGTCGGAGTCAATTTATTACTGTGCGCTTTGTTCTCTTGCAATGCCGCTTGGTCTCAATACTATAGTTATCCCGAGTGCGCTTGGAAAGGACACTTCAGAGGCCGCGGGAATGGCACTGGTTTCGCACCTTCTTGCGTGCGTAACAATACCGCTCCTTTTTGCGATGATAAAATAATTTCCGGATAGAGAAAACGGGCTCCTGCCAAGCGGCAGGAGCCCGTTTTTTAAACTTTTGCATAATTTTTTGGGGAAGTTCCCATTATCTGCTTGAAACGCCGCGAGAAGTACACGTAGTCGGTATATCCGCATTTTTCTGCAATTTCAGTAAGAGGGACAGAGCTACCGTAAATCTCTATAAGGTAACAAGCGTGGCTGATTCTCATTTCTGTCAAAAATTCAATAGGAGTTTTTCCGGTGAAGAGTTTAAACTGTGCGCGGATATAGTCTTCCGCATAGCCGCTCCTTTTGAGAATCTCATTTACGTTTATATCAGAATCGAAGAAGTTATTTGAAATCTCTGTGACAATGCTGTGGAGAACGGAGCTTGTGCTTTTTTCGGTGCGGATATTTTGCATAAGAAAATGAGCAAGGGCATTGGCGAGAGAATCGAGGTATTCGGGAGGGGAAAGTTTGTTCTTTAGCATGAGCTCTGCGAGAAAAGCTCCTGTTTTTTCCTTATCGTCAAAGACCTCGACGGGCGTGGAAAATGGGAAAATGTGTTTAAAATCGCCCTTTATGAATATTGTTTCTGCGCTTTCTTCATACTTTGAAGCGTGCACGGTTTCGGGGGGAACGATAATGAACTTTCCGGGGGAGATAGGCAACGATTTTTCTTTAAGGTCAAAATGCCCGTAGCCGTTTCGATAAAAGATTATCTCATAGTAGTTGTGTTTGTGTTCCTTTGCGGAAACTGTTACAAAGCCGACGGAAGTTTTCATATTATATCACCGAGACTATTATATACAAAATCTATCTTTTGTGCAAGTTTATTTATAAAAAAGCATAACATAAAAGCTCTCGTAATGGTATCCTTGTAGAGGTTTTGTATATAAAGGTTATGTGAGGCGATAAAAATGAAAATGAAAAATGTTGATATGCTTTCAGGATCAATAACAAAAGGTCTACTCTCAATGTCGGTTCCGATTATGATAATGAATGTTATGCAGTCGATATTCAATATCATTGATATGACGACACTCAAACACTTTTCGTCTGACTCTTCGGTCGGTGCGATTGGTGTCTGCGGATCGCTTATAACGCTGTGTACCAGCCTTCTTGTGGGAGTTTCTTCCGGTGCAAATGTTGCCGTTGCAAAGCGAATAGGGCAGGGGGATCAGGAGAAAACGAACCGAGCGGTTAGTACTGCGATTCTCACGTCAATCGTCGGAGGAATATTGCTTCTTATTATCGGTGTTACTTTTGCAGAAACGTTCCTCAAGCTGACAGATTGTCCGGAAACGCTTCTTCCGAAAGCAACGGTGTATTTCAAGCTTTATTTTGTTGCATGTCCCGTACTTATGTTTTATAATTTCTGCGCCGCTATCCTGCGCGCAATAGGTGATACAAAGAAACCGATGTTCTTCATAATCCTTGCAGGTGCCCTCAAAGTGGTATTCACCATTCTTTTCCTTGTGTTTACTGATATGACAGTAGAAGGCGTCGCTATTGCAACCTTGATTTCGTTCGTTGTTGCGGCAACGCTTGCGTTTGTGACTATTCTTAAGAACAAAGAGATGATTCAGCTTAGTTTCAAGAAGTTTCGTTTTTATGGTGAAGAGCTCAAGGAGATGCTTTTTATAGGGGTTCCGACGGGGCTTCAGCACGCGCTTTATTCTTTTGCTAATGTAGTAATTGTTGCTGCGGTGAATGGACTTGGAGAAAACGCATCAACGGGTATGTCGATTGCAAATCAGTTTGATGGTATTCTTTATCAGGTTTCAGTAGCTCCGTCGCTTGCAGTTATGCCGTATGTTGCGCAGAATGCAGGTGCAAAGAATGTAAAACGTGTGAAGCAGATTATCGTCCGCGCAATACTAATTACGACTGTGTTTGGCGCAACTCTTGGTTCACTCTCGGCAACCTTCTCAGGTCAGCTCTCATCAATTATGAGTGACAATCCTGAGATTATAAAGTACTCAATGCAGAAGATGATAATTGTTTCAAGTACGTACTTTATCTGTGGCATAAACGAAGCTATGGGCGGAATACTCAAAGGACTTGGTAAACCGATTGTCCCGACGATTGCAACGCTGGTATTTATGTGCCTTATAAGATTCCCGTGGGCATATTTTGTGTTCCCGTTATACCCGAGCCTTACGCTCCTTTATCTCATATGGCCGATTGGTTGGGTACTCTCAATTGCAACACAACTTTGCGCATACTTCCCGGCAATTTCAAAGCTGAAGAAAAATTGCGAAAGGGAAACATTGACATCTGAAACATAACAAAAGTGCACTTGTTAAATAACAAGTGCACTTTTTCTGTTTAAGACTTTGAAATTTCAGAAAACGCTTTGTAGTATCTTTCTCCAAGTTCGTAAAGTGCGCCTCTTGAGAAATGAATGTCATCCTCAATAAGCGTGCCCAAGGCAGGAGTGGGGCATCCGAACTCCTGGAGGTTTGAATTGAGACCATCTGACTCAACAAATGCGCCAAAGTGATAATCGTTGCATATCTTGCGAACGGCATTGACAACTGGTTTACAAATATCTGTGTTTTTGCTTGACCAGTCCTGAACAAAGTCACCTGCAATAAAAGGTATTTCAGGAACGTTGAATTCGTCGCGTACGGAGTTAAAGAGAGTTTGGAGATTGTTGTAGTGTCCGTCAAAAGTGCCGCCGGAAATGGCGTCAGATTCGCCTTGATGCCAAAGGAAGCCGACAAGGCGGTTTTCGGGGTTGAGTGAAAGTGCTGTGCGTATCATTTCCATCATTCGGAGATAATAGCAGTCGGTCATCTTCCACTGACCTTTTATAAATCCCGTACCACCGACCGCGGCACAGAGGATAAGAAGTTTTCTGCCGTCTTTTAGGCGATTGTCCGCAACATAATTTTCGGCAAACTTAAAGATGAAGTTGCTGAGAACCTCATTTTCGCGAACTCCTTCGTGCGCAGGGCAGAGGTAGAACTCGTGGCTGTCGAGTGCACCGCACATAAACCATACATCGTCTGTCTGTTGGTATGCTTTTTCAACATCTCCCATTCCGTTTCCCTCGGCGTTTGACTGACCCGCCTGAATTATGATGTCAAACTTTTCTTTAGAGAAGTCTTTTAACATAAGATAAACTCCTTTGCAGTGGATATGGTATATATGATATCATATCTTACTGAAAAAGAAAAGAGTCTTGCGAACGAAATTCACAAGACTCTTTTTGTTGAATTAATTAAGAGATTACTTGCTCTCAGAGATTGCAGCCTGTGCAGCAGCAAGGCGAGCAATCGGAACACGGAACGGTGAGCAAGAAACATAGTCGAGGCCAATCTTGTGGCAGAACTCAACAGATGTCGGGTCGCCGCCGTGCTCGCCGCAGATACCGAGGTGGAGGTTTGCGTTAGCCGGCTTTGCAAGCTTGATAGCTGTTTCCATAAGCTTGCCGACGCCTGTCTGGTCGAGCTTTGCAAACGGATCGTTCTCGAAGATCTTTGCGTCGTAGTAAGCGTTGAGGAACTTACCTGCGTCGTCACGTGAGAAGCCGTATGTCATCTGTGTAAGGTCGTTAGTACCGAAGCAGAAGAAGTCAGCTTCCTTTGCGATATCGTCAGCTGTAAGAGCAGCACGCGGGATTTCGATCATTGTACCAACTTCGTACTTGATGTCAGCGCCTGCAGCTGCGATTTCAGCATCAGCAACTTCGATAACGAAGTTCTTAACGTACTTAAGCTCCTTGACTTCGCCAACGAGCGGAATCATGATTTCCGGCTTTACGTTCCAGTCAGCATGCTTCTTCTGAACGTTGATAGCGGCGCGGATAACAGCAGCTGTCTGCATCTTTGCAATTTCCGGATAGGTAACTGCAAGACGGCAACCACGGTGACCCATCATCGGGTTGAACTCGTGGAGGGAAGCGATAATATCCTTAATTGTCTGAACGCTCTTGCCCTGTGTCTTTGCGAGAGCTTCGATGTCAGCTTCTTCGGTCGGAACGAAC
>JAZQSI010000100.1:0-2526 GCA_045629985.1 Eubacteriales bacterium | reverse complement strand
ACCCCGAACACGAATTCGATTTCGAAATCAGCTTCCTTGTCGGTAAGAAACAGCTCGGTAAAATCATCGACCGCTGCGTAAGAGTTCACGGTACCGCAGTTACCAGTGAAGTTCTCGATAAGATCAAAGCTCAGGGCTTCAAATACTCCACCAAAGGTGCTATCACCGTTTCCGTAAGCGACGCGGTAATTCCTCCGCAGAAAGCAGAAATTCTTGCAAACGCAGAGAAGAAGATTGATACCATCACCAAACAGTATCGCCGCGGTCTTATGTCTGACGAAGAACGTTATAAGAAAGTCATCGAAACCTGGAACAAGACCACCGATGAAGTTGCGGATGCTCTTAAAGGCAACCTCGACAAATACAACCCCATCTTCATGATGGCAGACTCCGGTGCTCGTGGTTCTATGAACCAGATCCGTCAGCTCGCAGGTATGCGCGGACTTATCGCTAACACTTCCGGTAAAGCGATCGAAATTCCGATTCGTGCAAACTACCGTGAAGGTCTTAACATCCTCGAATACTTCATCTCCAGCCGTGGTGCTCGTAAAGGTCTTGCAGATACTGCGCTCCGTACCGCGGACTCCGGTTACCTTACCAGACGTCTTGTTGACGTTTCCCAGGAAGTTATCATCCGCGAACAGGACTGCGGAACTCACGAAGGTATCGTAGTACACGATATCAAAGAAGGCAACGAAATGATCGAGCCTATGAGCGAACGTCTTATCGGCCGTTATTCTGTTGATGATGTTCTCCATCCTGAAACCGGAGAACTTCTTGTAAGCAAAGACAAGATGATGGATGAAAATGACGCTAAGAAGATCGTTGATGCAGGCATCACCGAACTCAAACTTCGTTCCATCCTCAACTGCGAGGCAAAACACGGCGTTTGTGCAAAATGCTACGGTTCCAACCTTGCAACCGGCAAACCTGTTCACGTCGGTGAAGCTGTTGGTGTTATCGCTGCACAGTCCATCGGTGAACCCGGTACCCAGCTTACCATGCGTACCTTCCATACCGGCGGTATCGCTTCCGCAGAAGATATTACCCAGGGTCTTCCTCGTGTTGAAGAGCTCTTTGAGGCAAGAACTCCTAAGCGTGAAGCTGTCATCGCAGAAATCGAAGGTGACGTACGTATCGATGAGATCAAGAAAAACCGTCACATCGTTATCTTCAACAAAGAAACCGGTGAAGAACGTAAATATCACACCACTTACGGAAGCCACTCCAAAGTTAAAGAGGGCGACCCCGTTAAAGCAGGCGCACTCCTTACCGAAGGTTCCGTCAACCCGCATAAATATCTTGATGTTAACGGCGCTCTTGCAGTTCAGGATTACCTCATTGCAGAAGTTCAGAAAACTTACCGTCTCCAGGGTGTTGATATCAACGACAGACATATCGAAGTTATCGTTCGTCAGATGATGAAGAAAGTCAAAGTTGATGACCAGGGCGACACCAAACTCCTTTCCGGCATGGTTGTCGAAAAAGGTGATTTCTTCGCTGAAAACAGAGAGATCAGAAAACGTATCGCAAACGGCGAAACCGGCCTTCGCGAAGCAACTTATATCCCGATGCTCCTTGGTATCACCAAAGCATCTCTTGCAACCGAAAGCTTTATGTCTGCCGCATCCTTCCAGGAAACCACCCGTGTTCTTACCGAAGCAGCAATCAAAGGTAAGAGCGACAGACTCCTCGGCCTTAAAGAAAACGTCATCATCGGTAAACTCATCCCTGCCGGTACCGGTATGGATTGCTATTCCGAAGCTGACTATTCCTCCGTTGCACCGGAAGTTCATCCCATCGATATGGACAATGAATATAACCGCGTAATGGAAGCAGCCGAAGCAGCCGTAACCGAATAAGTTTAATGCTTAATAAAAACTCCCCGCAGAAAATGCGGGGAGTTTTATTATGTTTTTAAAAAATTTTAAAATAAATGAGATAAAAGCGGCAAAAAGTGGTACTATATAGATATAAGGAATAAAAAAGGAGGTTTCTGTATGAATAAAATGTTTTTTACATTCTTTTTGGTTCTTTTGCTTTTGTGCGGCTGCGCTTCGGTTCAAACTCCCGAGGAAATTGTTCCTTCGGAATCGGTTGCTGAAAATGAAACTTCATCGGAGACCGAGAAAGTTTCAAAACCGGAACCGGAGGAAGATGTTCCGATCATCAACGGCTGGACTCCGGATTTTAAGCCGGAGGATTTTGAAACAATGGAAGAATATGAAAAAGCTTTTCTTGATGAATTTGTAAAACATCTTGAACCAAGCGAATTCTTTGAAACGGAAAAGGAATATCCTGCGGTTATCCTTGAAATTTTTGATTTGATGATGGAACAGCAACCGGACGTTTTCAAATGTGAGGAACTTCTTAAAATTGACGTTCTTGGCGACGAAAGCGAATTCTATGTTACTTATAAATACATTTCAAAAGAAGGCTATGAGGAATTCAGAAGCGTAAGGGTTCGCAAGACAGAAGAGGGGAGATATGGAGTGCTCGGCTATGGCGGCGGTGGCCCGATTGGAT
>JAZQSI010000099.1:0-2331 GCA_045629985.1 Eubacteriales bacterium | reverse complement strand
CAGCACTTGGCCACTGACAATTGAATATTGATTTTTTATCTATCGCGTAAATAACACGAGCCATCCTCCCGACCGCTTAACCGGGAATCAAGGGTAGGCATCTGTTGCGTTAGAGTGTACATAGAAAGACCATAAGTTTTGACTTATGTTTTTTCGTTATGCTCTGCAACAGATGCCTACCCTTTTTGTGTTTGCAAAAATAAGGCAGAAGAAAAAGAGCCACATATCGAGAAACGAGGTGCGCAACTCGTTTCTCAAACAAAAATCTATTCAGGAAAGGAGGTCGGAAAAAGGACGCTTCCACGCTGAAGATCAAGCAGGGCTGTGGAAGCGCAAACGAAACGGTGGGGCAACTGGCCGCCCACCCTTATTCAACCGAAGATAACCCACGTCACTAAAGGGTGCGAGAGCATCAGAAGCCACGATACACGCCCCATGTATCGAGTGCCTCAAGTGCCTCAAAAAACGCAGCTCTCGTAGCTTTCGTTCCTTCCGTCCCTTGCGTTCCTACGTATCGGGAGCGCAGAAGATGTACAGCTTCGGTTTTATCGCCAGTTTCGCCTTTGTTTTACGACCACCGATTTCGGCGCCCGCAAAGGCATCGGGCTAAGCCCATACCCCTATCAAATATCTACAAGAAAGGAGTCCTCAAATGGACGAACAAGACACTAAAAGTTCAATCATTGCATTCAGAGTCACGCCCGAGGAAAGAGCGTGGATCGAGAAACATTCCTACGGTAATTATCGCATCATCAGCGATTTTGTTCGGGATTGTGTACTCAAAAAAGACATCGTTATCGTCAAAGGTCTCGATGAATTCTCAAACGAATTACGGCGCATCGGGAACAATTTGAATCAGCTCACACGAGCTGTCAACGCAGGATATGTCCGAGCCGTTGACCTCACCGAAACGAAGGAGGAGGTGGAAAAGCTATGGCAATCGTTAAATTCGTTACTGCGCGATGCCCAATGAATAATATCTTTCCGTACGTGATGAATCCCAAGAAAACGGATGGCGGAGTCCTCGTCTCAGGCATCCACTGTATGCCCGAAACCGCGCTGAATGAATTCCGTTTCGTCAAAAATAAATTCGGCAAAACAGATGGCAGACAGTACTATCATATCGTACAATCCTTCAGTCCCGACGATAATCTTGATGCTGAAATCGCCCATGAGATCGGTCTGAAGTTTGCCGAATTCTTTCCCGGATATCAGATCGTAATCGCCACCCATTGCAATCGTTCACACCTCCACAACCACATCATAATGAACTCCGTGAACGTGGAAAACGGCAAAAAGTTTCACCAAACAGCACGCGAGCTGGCGCGGGTAAAAGAATATTCCAACCAGCTCTGTCAGGAGTATGGGCTCTCGGTTACCGAGGTGAAATCCTCCGTTCAGGTGTACCACAAATGGAAGGATCTGCTTATCCGAAAGGCATTTTCCATCGCCAACCGCACAAGTTCCAAGGAAGAATTCATCTGGGAGATGGAGATGCACGGCTACAAGGTTGACTGGAAGAAAGACCATAAGTATATCACCTTCACCACTCCCGACGGTCATAAATGCCGTGACAATAAGCTCTTTGCAGAGCAGCTCCTGCGAAAAAATCTGGAGATTTATTTCGCTCTCGGCGGTTGTGAATCGGGACTTGCCGAGCATTATAAGAGCTATGTCAACCACTCCCAGCCCGAACACACCTGCACCGTTGGAGAGGGCCTCTTCAATCTGTTCAAAGGCTTGTTGGAGAGTATCCCATATGAAGAAAGATTCACACCACCCGTGGAAGATCACCAGCTCGATAAGATGACCGTGATGATACTTGAATCAATGGGCATCAAGGTCGAGCCCAAGGCTCTCGTTTACTATTCCGCCAATAATCAGCAGGAGGAAGAACAAGGCTATGGGCTTTGGATGTAATCAAAATTTGCACCGCAAAACAAAGAAAAAGCAGAAAGGAAATTAATGACGAAAGAAATAAGCGCTACAATTGAAAACAACCTGCATAAAACAGATTCCGTTTCAGCCTATGACCGTGGAGTTGCATTATGCCATATGCGAGAAGCGGTTCACACGGTAGATGAAGAACACATCACTCATCAAAAAACTTACACAATCGGACAAATGAAATATGTTGTCAATTCGATCTTTCCAAGGGTGTGCGATAATACCGCAGATGATAATATCAAACATTTATTATCCATGGCAATTGATAACGTTTCTTGAATTGTTGCGGATAACGCTGGACTTGCACACCGATTTGGAGTATAATAACGTTGCGAAAAATATGAGAATTTCGCATGGCTCTCAATCGGTTTGACACACAACACG
>JAZQSI010000098.1:0-10339 GCA_045629985.1 Eubacteriales bacterium | reverse complement strand
GTAATGAAAGCTATTTTCAAAAGAGAGCTTCTCTCTTATTTCACGGGAGGCATAGGCCTTGTGTTCTGTGCGGCATTTGCACTTGTTATGAATATTTGTTACAGTATTGTGTGTATTTCCACATATAAAAGCGATTTTACGGGACTTTTTATGTATATGCTCCTTGCGATGACGCTCCTTATTCCTGTAATGACGATGAGAATCTGGAGTGAGGAAAAGAAACAGAAGACGGACCAGCTCCTTCTTACTGCACCCGTAACAACGACCGATATCGTTCTCGGTAAGTTCTTTGCCTCTCTCTGCGTTTTCCTCATCGCTCTTTCTCTCACCCTTATTTATCCGATTCTCTCCGCGACCCTCGGCACGCTCTCTCTCGGGCTCACGGTTGGAAACTACATCGCAATAATTCTCGCAGGCGCAGTATACATCGCGATTTCGCAGTTTATGTCCTCGCTTACCGAAAGCCAGATTATCTCGGCGCTTCTCTCAATGCTCACGCTGTCGTCGTTCTTCTTCCTCAATATGATTTTCTCGACAACGACAATCGACGTGATAGCAAAAGTCGCGGCGTTTCTCTCAATCATCACGAGATTTATAAACTTCACAAAGGGAATTTTCTCCCTGTCGGACGTAGTTTATTTCGTAAGCCTTGCGGCGTTGTTTTTGTTCTTTACATCGCGCGTTGTGGAAAAACGTCGCTGGAGCTAAGGAGAGTAGAATATGAAATTTTCGTTTAACAACAGAAAATTCCGCTATGGCTCGGCAAGTGTTATATATATAGCAATTATCGTTGCCGTGGTGGTTGTTCTCAATATTTTTGCGGATTTTCTTACAGACCGCTTCTCTCTCAAGGTTGATATGACCGAAGAGGGCATATACAGCCTCACGGATGAGACACGCACGGTGCTTGGAGAGCTCGACAAGAATGTAAAGATTTACATTCTCGCATCCCAGGCAGAGATGGAGACCGATGCTTCTGCGGCGCAGATGCTTGAGACCATCCGCCGCTTCAAGAGCGAGTCGGGCGGACGCGTTGACTATGAGTTTGTTGACACCCGAAAGAATCCGCAGTTTGTCGCAAAGTACCCGAAGGTTCGCAACGCAACCGTCCGCGACCTTGTCGTTGAGGGAGAGAGCCGCTATATAGTTCTTGACAGCAACAAGTTTGTCGGAACTGGCGAGAGAAACAAGAACAAAACTTACTACCACACGGAGGAAAAAATTTCCGCCGCCATCCTTCACGTCGCGTCCGACGAGACGGCCTCGGCAGGCTTTGTAGTGGGTCACGGCGAGATTGTTCCCGACCTTCTCTATTCTCACTTTGAGGGCAACAACTTCGAAATTTACGGACAGGTTGACCTCTATGACAGCGTGCCCGAAGGAATTACAAACCTTGTAATCTCCGCACCTACGAAAGACTTTTCCGAGGAAGAGATACAAAACCTCGAGCACTACCTCAAAAAAACAGGCCACAACCTCTACGTGCTCTGGAACATAGAAGCTCCCAAGCTCCCCGTGCTCGAGAGATACCTCGCAGAGTGGGGCTTTGAGATATCACAGCAGGTCGTCTGCGACGAGAAAAATTCACACGAGCAGGCATCCGTGGTTTATGCAGACTTGCTTGAGACAAGGGTTATTGACTATGCTCTTCAGGGTCAGTCCCACATAATAGCTCCTGCGGCAAGACCGATAAGAGTGCTCTGGGACGAAAACGGATATACCTGGACATGCGAGATTGCAAAAACGAGAGACTCCTCATACGCAAAGGCGCTTGATGCAAACCGCAAGGTTTCCACGCTCGCGTACGAAGACGGCGACGAAAAGGGAACGTTCACGGTTCTTGCGCTTGCCGAACGCTCGACGACATCGGGCATTGAGGGCGACACCTCGAAGATATTTGTTTTCGGCTCTTATGCAATCGCAAATGAGGAAATAGGCCTTGTTTCGCGCGCGTTCAACTCAACGCTCATCGCACGCGCGGTGGACTACGCAAACCCGAACACAAAAACACTTGCACTTTCCCCTAAAGTCGAGGTCAGCCACGACCTTGACGTATCAAAGGGCGACATCAGCGCAATATCGTTTGTTCTCATCGGAGTTATTCCGTTCATCTTCGTCGCTCTCGGAATCTTCATATATATAAAGAGAAAGAACAGATAGGAGAAGGATATGAAACAGTTTAAACCCGTCCTTATCTCTGCCGCGGTTCTTCTGGTTGTCGCACTTGCGGCATTCATCATCATAAAGTTTGTTCCGTCCAACCCTGCAGATACGCCAAAGGACGATCCGCAGACGGTGGCCGACTCCCCCGCCATAAAGATAATGGACTATGACTTCCACGACGTTACCTCAATTGAGATTATCGGAAGAGACAGCAGCTGGTGTATAGATTATTCGGAGGCTGAAGTAGGAATTTCCGCTAAGATGCGCGGTGCCGATCCGAGGCTTCAGTATGACGAGTATGAAATGACGACACTCCCGAACTTCATCTGCACGCTTTCGGCGCTTGAAGAAATCGGCGAGGGCGAGGATGCCGACTTCGGTTTTGACGAGCCACAGCGCAAAATCCGCGTGAACTTCAAGGGCGGCGAGACGAAAACGCTTCTTATAGGCGACGATCTGCCCGTTGAAGATGGGCTCTACGTAAAGCGTGAGGGTGACGCTACGGTTTATGCTGTCGGCGCGCTCACGAAAGAACGTCTCATGCAGGAGAGAAAGGCATATTTGAGCTTTACTCTCTTCCCCACGATAGAAAAAACAAGCGAGTTTACGGTTGTTGAATATACCCCGTCGGGCAAAGCACCCGTTAAGGTATCTCTTCGTTCTGAAGAAGATATAAAGCGCGACAGCGCGCGAATGGGACTTCCGTCAAGGTATGAGATGACCTCTCCCGTAAAAACGCTCACAAATTCAAACACGATAGGCGAAGAGCTTTTTGATAAGATTATCGCGATAGAGGGAGTCTCGGTTGTCGAGGAGCTTCCGCGCGACCTTGGAAAGTACGGTCTCGCATCTCCTGCAAAGCTCAAGTTTGAGACGAACACGGGCATCTCCGCCGCGCTTCTCATCGGTGGTGCCTCCCCGAACGGCGGAACGTACGTTATGCCTGAGAATGTTCCGATGGTAATCGAAACTGTCGCACCCATAGGCCTTGACTCATTTGATTATAAGGATATTATGCTGAAGCTTCTCTTCTTCTACAATTCGACCGAGGTAAAGAAGTTCGAGTATGTTCTCGCTTCGGGAGAAAAGCACACATTCGATGTAGAGCTCGAGGAGCATATTATCCACGGAAAGTTTGACGGCAAGAAGCTCGAGGGCAGAAATGCAGGAAACCTCTTCCAGAGGACAATCCGCTTTGCCGTAGCGGGTGAGCTTTCTGAAAGCTTTGACTATAAGACTCCCGATGTGAAAGTTACGGCAACGCTTAATGGCGGCAGTCGCCATACGCTTGCGCTGTATCGCGCGAACGAGCGCCAGTACGTCGCCGAGGTTGACGGCAAGCGCGACAGTCTCTACGTTCCGGTTGCGGAAGTAGAAGAGCTCCTTGAGGCGTTTGACCTGATTAAGAGCGGAAAAGAAATCCCGAATATGTTTTAGATAAAACCTCCTGAAATATTTTCAGGAGGTTTTATCTAATTATTTTAAGATGTAAAAAAATATATGTTGACAAACCAAACAAAAGTGATATAGTTAAGTAAGATACATTCCGAGAGGAGAATTACATATGGAAAAAATAAGATTGGGTACCGTCGGTCTCGGCCACCGCGGTCGTGAAATGACAAAAATGGCGGCGCTGTTCCCGTTTGTTGAGATTGCGGCGCTGTGCGATATTCTTCCACGTAATTTCTATGAGCAGCAGTGGCTCTGCACCGCTCCGATGTCAGAGCTCTTCCCCGATACGGTCTATTATGAAGATTACGAAAAGATGCTCAATGAAGCAAACCTCGATATCGTAATCGTCGAGACGGGCGCGGACATCCACGCGGATTTCTGCATCAAGGCACTTGAGAAGAACATAAACGTTCTCTCCGACATCCCGAACGTCGCTTCTCTCGAAGAAGCAGAGCGTCTCTGGAAAGCGGCTGAAAAATCATCAGCGATTATTTCGACGGGCGCAAACCCGAACTATCAGAAATTCGCATTTCTCCTCCGCGACTTTTACGAGAAGGGTCTTCTCGGCAAGCCGTATTGTATGGAGGCTGAATACATCCATTGGTTCCGCCCCGGCAGTGCAGAGGATATCGGCGTCAACGAAAACGGCGACTGGAGAAAGCTTCTCATCCCGATTCGCTACTGCACGCATTCCCTCGGTCCGCTTCTCGCGATTCTTGACGAACCGCTCCGCAAGGCAAGCTGTTTTGGTACGGGTCGCCACGCGGACGACTATACAAATGATATTGAAGATGACGATATGCAGTGCGCGCAGTTTGTTACGGAGTCGGGAGTTATCATCCGTCTCCAGCGCAACAAGCGTTGCCGCGCTGAAATCGGCCACCACAACTACCGCGTCTTCGGAACGGAAGGCTATATGGAAAGAATCGACCGCCTTGAAAAGCCCGTCATCCGCTACAACTCCACCCGCGAGCTTGAAACGGGTCTTAAGGAAATCGGCGGCGAGTTTATGCCGCCTGCGTACGCTGACGACGAAACCGCAAAGAAGGCAGGCCACGGCGGCATGGACTATGCAATGCTCGATGATTTCTTCAAGGCTTTCAGAGAAGGCAAGCCTGCAATCTCCCTCAAGAAAGGTCTTGAGATGACTCTCCCGGGCATCTATGCCGAGGAATCCGCGCGTCGCGGCGGCGAAGTCATAAATATGTACTACCCCTGGGACAAGGAATGGAAAACTACATTATAATATATATAACAAAACAAACCGCCAAATCGGGCGGTTTGTTTCCGTATTATTTCGCTTTGTTACAGCTCTGTTACAGATGGAAAAATGCTCTTGACGATTCTTTCCAAAAGGTTTATTATTTGTAGTGTAAAAAGGCGAAAGCCAAAAAATATTTTTTAGGAGGAACACACAATGAGAAATCTTAAGAAGATTCTCGCACTCGCACTCGTATTTGCTATGGCATTTACATTCGTTGCAAGTGCAGCTGATTTCACAGACGCAGCTTCTATCGGCGCAAACTATGTTGATGATGTCAACATGCTCGTAGAGCTCGGTGTTATCGGCGGTTATCCGGACGGTTCTTTTGGACCGCAGAAGAACATCACACGCGCAGAGTTCGCAAAGATGGCTTATACTCTCAAGTATGGCTCTGATTCAAATGGCGACCTCTTCGCAGCACAGAAGAGCGCTTTCACAGACGTTGAAGGCAATGCTAACGTTGCATGGGCTAAGGGCTACATCAACTACTGTGCAAACCAGAAGATCGTTTCTGGTGTTGGCAACAACAAGTTCAACCCGCAGGGTAACATCACTGTTGCTGAAGCAACAAAGATGATCCTCGTTATCCTCGGTTGCGACGCTGAGAAGGAAGGCTTCGTAGGAGCTAACTGGGCAGCAAACGTTACAGCTAAGGCTATCGACCTCGGTATCTTCGAAGGCTGGACAGGCGACCCGACAGCTCTTGCAACACGTGAGCTCGTTGCAAAGCTCATGAAGAACGCTATCTTCACACCGGTTTACACTTACAATGCATACACAGGCATCGGTTCTCAGTACGAATTTGATGGCGATACAAACCCGATCCTCGGCTCCAAGATGGGCGTTGAGTTTCTCACAGGTATCGTTATCGCTAACGAGCGCTACGCTATCGATGTAGATGCTGACGGCGAGCCGATCACTGACGGCCGCGCAGGCATTGCTAAAGAAGGCGAATCCAAGATCTACTACACATACACAGACGAAGATGGCGAGAAAGATACACAGGTTCTCGTTGCTCCGGTTGCTCTTGCTGACGAAATGATCGGTCAGGAAGTCAGCGTTTTCTTCAAGGGAAACAAGACAAAGAACAACTGGTATGAGAACGTTGAGATCATCGGCGACATCATGGTAACAGCTGACACAGTTGTTATCGAAGCTCCGGCTATCGCTCTCGACATCTACCCGAACGGCGACGAGAAGGGTAACTCCGAGATGAAGCCTTACATCGGCTTCGAAGTTGATGGCGTTGAGTACAAGATTAAGGCAGCTGCTGGCGCAAAGGTTGGCACAAAGGGCGTTGACTACGCAGATGACATGGCAGAAGTTGTTAAGGCTTTCGGCGACATCGCTTGGGCTTCCAACGAAATCACTGCTGGTTCAGCTGACCTCAAGCTCACACAGAAGGCTACAAGCGTATTTGCTGACATGGGCCTCCCGGTTATGTCAACATACCGCCTCATCTCTGTTGACGGTGGAGAGACATTCTCTTACATCTTCAAGATCGTTGACGACGGTTCAAACGCTCAGTACGGCGCTGTTACAAGCTACAGCGAAGCAAAGGGCAGAATCACAATCAACGGTGTTGGCACATACGACCTCGAAGAGGACGTTGAAATCGCAGGCGAAATCGCTGTTGACGACATGGTAGTTGTTTACCGTGAGAACGACATCGTTAACATCGCTAAGGTTGAGACAATGACAGGCGCTGTTGAAGCTATCAACGACAACGGCACAGCTGTTATCGGTGGCGAAGTTTACGCTCTCTGGGCAGATGCTTACAGAAACGCTGAACTCGACCTCGACCTCGGCGACACACTCGCTGACTACTTCACAACACATTCTGGTGCAATGGCTGAGGGCACAAAGTACTATGTTTACGGCAACCTCATCCTTGACATCGAAGCTGATGCAACAGAAGCAGTTGCAGCTGACTACGCTGTAATCCTTAAGTCAACATACGATGAAGACCTCGATGCTGCTTATGTAACTCTTGCATTCGCAGACAACACACAGGCAACATACGAAGTTGGCAAGCTCAACATCGAAGATCGCGAGAACCCGTACTCCAAGAAGAACGACAAGGCTTCTGACTTTAACATGAACTCATACTTCGGTATGGTTGTTAAGTACAAGATCATGGCTGATGGCAAGCTTGACCTTTCTGCTAACGACTTCGGTATGATCTCTGGTCGCCAGGATACAGTAAACAATTCTTGGGACAACACAACATACTACGCTTCCAGCCGTTACGGTGAAGACCTCACAATCGGTAACGTTTCAGCTGCAGAAGGCGAAATGAATGTTGACGCTCATTACTATGCAGCAAACGATGAGGCAGTTCTCTTCGTTATCTATGGTAACCCGCAGTACCAGGCAGACGGTTCTATCCTCCGCAACGATGACCTTGCTCCGATCAAGGCAGCTGCTTACAAGCTTGCTAACAAGCGTGACCAGCGCGGCGGAATCATCGCTAACATGTACCTCGACGATACACTCGTAGCTAACGCATACGCAGTTTCTTACGCTCTTAACACAACTAAGGGTGCAAAGAAGGGCATCGTTGCAGCAGCTATGACAGTTGGCGCTGAGGCTGCAAACGATACTGGTGATGCAGCAGACGGCGAAGCAATCGCTTACATCGCAGCTTCAACTCAGAAGTACAACACAGCTACTGGCGAGTACTACCTCCAGATGACACTCATCGACGAGAACGGTCTCTTCACAGCTAAGACAATCGACAGCCCGGTTGACTTCAACAACGATCCGATCGATGTTCAGGACAACCTCGGTAAGGTTGTTGGTAACTACGCTGCAGGCACATACGTTGAGTATGCTCTCAATGCAGACGGCGTAATCACAAACATTGACAACGCTATCTACGGCAGAATCGCTAATGCTCTTCCGGAAACAATCACAACTGGAACAAATGGTCTCTACGTTGTAAACGCAGTTTCTACACGTGGCGACAGACTCTTCTTCCTCGAGACAGCAAGAAAAGTTGATGACGTTGCAAACGCAGCACCGAGATCTGTTAAGTTCCATGAAGATGGTTACGAAGTAATCACAATCGACGATGACGAATATGTTGGCGAGACAATCGTTACAGTTCCGGCTCGTGAGACATCTCTCCCGGCAGGCGCAGGTAACGCTGTTATCCAGCTCGACGAAGGTGAAATCATCCGCGTCTTCTCATTCGTAGTTGATTACAAAGGCGACGGTTCAATCACAGAAGAAGCAGACCTCGAAGTTTCCACTGTAAAGAGCGGCACAATCTTCGGTAAGGATGCTGCTGACTTCTACGGCACAAGATTCATGTTCGACAACAAGGGCAACAAGTGGACATACTCTGGTAGCCTCAAGAAGGTCACAGGATACACTGGATTCAATTCCGATGTAGCTGAGCAGGAAGGTCACTATGTACGTATCCTCTTTGATATCGGCGTAAAGGCAGATAGCGTTATCGGCGATACAGGAAATGGAACAAAGGACCTCACAGCTGCAGCAAACGAAAACGACGACTTCTATGTAGATTTGGTTTTGAGAGTTGAAAACTTGAAGGATTCTGTCTACAAGTTGTCAGTTAAGGCTGAGGGCGAAACAACAGCAGAAGTATACACATTCGACTTCTCAAATGTAGATCTTCTCGACTAATTTAAGGCTTAAGTCTTAAACAAATAAATAGATAACCTATTTTCCGGCAGGGGTTCTCCCCTGCCGGTTTTTTTATTCCCATTGATGCAAGGTAGTTGTTGCCCAAATTTATAGCCTCCCCTTACCATAAGGGGAGGATTTTATTTTGTGCAGCTTTCACAAAGGCATATCTGCGATATCTGATGAAAAACACGTTCCGAATTCGCCAAAACGCACGTTTAGGTCAATTTGTCTAAAACGCCAAAGAAAACCCCCTGCCCTTTGTCTATTTAGTATAGTGAAGTTGTACAAAACATTTGCAAAACCTTTGTCTAATTTAAGAATTTACTTTCTGCTCTCAAAATGGTATATTATTATAGTACGCGAGGAGCGTGCGCTTAAATTGTATAAAATTTTTGGAGGTATATATAATGTCAAGTGTAAAACTCGAGCATGTCTACAAGAGATTTGACGGCGGCGTTACTGCTGTTTCAGATTTCTGCCTCGACATCGAAGACAAAGAATTTATTATCCTTGTTGGTCCGTCAGGTTGCGGTAAGTCCACAACTCTCCGTATGATTGCAGGTCTCGAAGAGATCTCCGAAGGTGAACTCTACATCGGCGACGTTCTCTGCAACGACATCGCTCCGAAGGACCGCGATATCGCGATGGTTTTCCAGAACTACGCTCTTTACCCACATATGACAGTTTTTGATAACATGGCTTTCGGTCTCAAGCTCCGCAAGACTCCGAAGGATGAAATCCGCCGCCGTGTTGAAGAAGCTGCAAAGATTCTTGAAATCGACTATCTCCTCGACAGAAAGCCGAAGGCTCTTTCAGGTGGTCAGCGTCAGCGTGTTGCTCTCGGCCGTGCTATCGTTCGTAGCCCGAAGGTCTTCCTTCTCGACGAGCCGCTCTCAAACCTCGATGCAAAGCTCCGTGCTTCAATGAGAACAGAGATTTCAAAGCTCCATGACCGTCCCCAGACAACCTTCATCTACGTTACACACGACCAGGTCGAGGCTATGACAATGGGTACACGTATCGTTGTTATGAAGGACGGTTTCGTTCAGCAGATTGCGGCTCCGAGCGTTCTTTACGATACACCGGCTAACCTCTTCGTTGCTACATTCATGGGCACACCGGTTATGAACACATTCGAAGGCAAGCTCACTGAAGAGAACGGCACAACTTACATCGTATTCGGCGATGCTAAGATTGCTCTTCCGGATTCAAAAGGCAGAAAGCCCGAAGTTATGTCCTACATCGGTAAGGACGTTATCGTTGGTGTTCGTCCGGAAGGTCTCCACGACGAAGAAGTCTTCATCAACCAGTATCCGGATGCTCTCATCGATGCTAAGGTTGAAGTTGTTGAGCTTATGGGTCACGAGACATATCTCTACCTCAAGTGCCAGGGCCGCGACTTTATCGCTCGCGTTTCTCCGCGCTCTACAACAAAGGTTGGCGACACCGTCAAGATTGCTGTTGAAACTCCGAAGATTCACCTCTTCGATAAGGAAACAGAGCTCACAATCACAAACTAATCCTGCGGGATGTAAAAAAACTTCAGAACACAAAAAGAGCCGAATTTTCGGCTCTTTTTTGTTATGCCCAAACCACCCGCTCGATGTACTCGCGGTACTACTTCGGGTTTGGTTTGGGCATTCTGAAGCCTTTTCCCTATCCCGCGGTTTTTTTGTTTTTGATAATGGAAAATGGAAAATTAATGTGAAATCGCGTTACGATTTCGATTGAAACCGTAGAGGCGATGAAACCGCCCTCCCAAGGCTCCCGACTTCCGAGGGAGCTGGATTTTTGCGCAAGCAAAAA
>JAZQSI010000097.1:0-2891 GCA_045629985.1 Eubacteriales bacterium | reverse complement strand
CTTTTGAAGTTACGATATATACACCGTAGGAAAGGTCAAAAAGTGCTTTCTTGTTCATATGTCAAAACCCCTTAAAGTGAATTCATTAAAATGAAGATGCAAAGTCCTCGCCGAGCTTCTTTGCCGCTGCAAGGTCTTCTTCGCTCGGGACGAAGCAGATCTTATAGCCGTCGCCAAAGACGTTCATGCGGAGCCCCTCAAGGCGAGCACGGATATTCGGAACAGCCTCACCGCTCCAGCCGTAAGAGCCAAAGACGAGCGCAGGCTTCTTCTTTGAGTTGATAGCGTCAACGTGTGAGAGAAGCTGCCATACGTTTGCAACCGCGTCCGCGTTGATTGTCGGAGAGCCGATTGCGATTGCGTCTGCCGAGTTGATAGCCGCTGCCGCCGCGCCCATGTCGCAGTCGGAAAGGTCAAAGAGCGTGCAGTTACTCTCGGGCTTTGCAGCCTTGATACCGTCTGCAATTGCCTCTGCAAGCTTTTTCGTGTTGCCGTATGCCGAGCAGAAGAAAACGGGAATTTCGGGAACGGTCTTTGCCGCCTCCGCGCTCCACTCTGCATATTTCTCGAGCGCGAGATTGAGCTTACCCTCACGCGTGAGAATCGGGCCGTGGCTTGTAGCGGCAACTTCAAAGTCGAGAGCAGAAAGCTTTTCGAGACCCTTTCTTACGTATGCAGGGAACGGGCCGAAGATAGCGGCATAGTAGTATGCAAGCGCATCCTCGTATTTTTTCGGGTAAACGATGTTTGTATCGAAGGTGTGCGGTTCGCAGTAGTGCGAGCCGAGGAAGTCGCAGGAGAAAACAATCTTCTCCTCCGGAAGATAGGTAAACATCGAATCAGGCCAATGGAGGAAGGGGGAGGGGATAAAGCGGAGCGTGCAGTCGCCGAGGGAAAGCTCCTCGCCGTCTGCAACCGTATGAATCGGGAAATCTTTTCTGTTTGTGATGTTTGCAAGGTAAAGACTGCCTGCCTTTGTGACGTAAATTTCTGCCTTCGGGCAGAGCTCGAGAAGGCGGCGGAGCGCACCCGAATGGTCAGGCTCGCAGTGGTTTAAGATGATGTAGTCGATATCTTCGGGGTCGCATACCTCGCGGATGTTTTTCACATACTGGTCGAAATACGTGAGGTGGCAGGTCTCAATGAGCGCCGTCTTTTCGCTGCCACGTACAATATATGAATTATAGGTTGTGCCGTAATCCGTCTTCATAACGATATCGAAGATGCGGAGAATCGGGTTGAGAATACCGACAGACGAAACTCTGTCGGTGATTTTTACAGCTGACATAGTTAAACACCTTTCTCATAAAAAATCTTCCCGCGAAGCCTCCGCGGGAAGATTTGTAAAATTATTCCTCTTCAAACATATCCTTTCCTACTCCGCAGAGAGGGCAGGAAAAATCTTCGGGAACATCTTCCCAGACAGTACCGGGAGCGATATCTGCATCCGGGTATCCTTCAGCTTCGTCATAAACAAAGCCGCAAACTGAGCAAACATATTTCTTCATTGTTAATACCTTCCTTTATTGAAAAATAACAGCGGTATTAGTAGTTTGTCTTGAGAATCTCAAAATATGCCTTCGGATGTGCACAAACGGGGCAAACTTCCGGAGCCTTGTTGCCGACATGGATGTGACCGCAGTTTCTGCACTGCCATACTGTGTCGCCTTCTCTTGAGAATACAGCGCCTGACTCAACGTTTGCGAGAAGCTTGCGATATCTTGCCTCGTGCTCCTTTTCGATTTTGCCGACAGCCTCGAAGAGGTATGCAATCTTGTCGAAACCTTCTTCTTTAGCAGTCTTTGCAAAACCTGCATACATGTCTGTCCACTCGTAGTTCTCGCCGTCAGCAGCATCGTTAAGGTTTACTGTTGTTGTCGGAACTTCGCCGTCGTGGAGAAGCTTGAACCAGAGCTTTGCATGCTCTTTTTCGTTGCCTGCAGTCTCTGCGAAGATAGCTGCGATCTGCTCGTAGCCTTCCTTCTTAGCCTTTGATGCGTAGTAAGTGTACTTGTTTGTTGCCTGGCTCTCGCCTGCAAATGCTGCAGCGAGGTTAGCTTCTGTCTTTGAACCCTTTAAATTCATTGTAAAAACTCCCTTCAAAAGAAAAAATTGGTATTTACTTTTTGCTGATGTTATAGTATCATATAGTTAAATAAAAATCTGTTGCATTTGCAACAGGAGGAGGAAAAATTTTGAAACTTGAAGAAATTTTTCTCTTTGACGGAGTGGACGATTACGACAAGGGAAGAATGATAACCTGCTTCGATATTCAGAAGCAGAAATTTGAAGCAGGGCAGACCGTCTGGGACTGTGATTTTTCGCACGATAAAATCGGCATAGTGCTCTCGGGAAACGTCTCTCTTGTGCGTGTTGATTCTGCAGGAAACCGCGTCGTGCTTGAGAACCTTGCGGAGAACGATGTTTTCGGCGAGATGTTTGCTTTTTCCGACGAGTCGGCACACGGCGTTTTTGTAACGTGTGAAAAAAAGAGTGAGATTGCGTTCGTTCGGTATAACCATATTGCAAAGCGTTGCTCAAACGCGTGCAAATGCCACACAACCGTCGTTGAAAATATGTTTCGCACCGTGACGGAGAAGACGAAGCGCCTTTCGGAGCGAATCGAGATTCTGGGCAACCGCTCGATACGTGATAAGCTCATGAGCTTTTTTACGATGCAGTCCGAAAAGCTCGGAAAGAACGCCTTTGAGCTTCCTTTTTCCTTGAGCTATCTCGCCGATTACATATGCGCCGACAGAAGCGCGATGATGCGCGAGCTTCGCCATATGTGCGACGAGGGAATGATAAAAACGGAAAAGAGAAAAATAACACTTTTATAAAGGGAATTTTATGAAAAAAATTCATGCTCATCTTTCGATAAACGGAATAGT
>JAZQSI010000096.1:0-2339 GCA_045629985.1 Eubacteriales bacterium | reverse complement strand
GATGATAGGAAACTTCTTGAATGTATTCCTCATCGTCGCAGGTGTTCTCGGTACTTTCCTCGTAAAGTTCATCTACCCACGTTTTATCAAGGATGAACTTTCCGGTGTTCGCAATATAGGATTTATAAGCCTCCCGCTTATCGCTCTTTGCATCTTTGTCGGAAGCAAGTACGTAAGCGTTACCGTCACTGTTATTTCACTTTGCATCGTTTCTGCCTGCTCTGCGATTATGGCAACTCTCCGCTCGTATTACTCTGCCCGCTTTGCACCGTACGGCAAGAACGGCGAGGTCGCAGGTATTATCAACGCCTGCTCATCCCTTGGCGTAGTTGTTCAGACCTACGGTCTTTCAAAGGTAGCTGATGCGTACAACTGGTCAACCGTATTTTCTGTCATCACCGCTTTGTGGGTTATCTTCCTTGTCGTCACCTCTCTCGTTCTCCCGCTTTGGAAGAAATTCAAACGCGAAAATTGAACACATCTCTCTGCAGATTTTCTGCGGAGAGATTTTTCTTTTATTTTTGCGCTTTTTATGCAAAATACTCTTGCTAAATTCTACGTTTTGTGGTAAATTATATAAGGTTAACTATTTATATTAATATAAGAAAGGGTTGTATCAAAAATGGCATCAAAAGTTTTGGTCGAAACATCATCCCGTCATGTTCATGTTACTAAAGAACATCTCGAGATCCTCTTCGGTAAGGGCGCAGTTCTTCACAATAAGCGCGAGCTCTCCCAGCCGGGACAGTTCCTTACAGAAGAAAAGGTTACTCTCGTAGGTCCGAAGCGCGAAATTGCTAACGTTTCCATCCTCGGTCCGGAGAGACCTGCTACACAGGTTGAGGTTTCTCTCACAGACGCTCGTACACTCGGCGTTTCTGCTCCGATTCGCGAAAGCGGCGACGTTGCAGGCAGCGCAGGCTGCAAGCTCGTTGGTCCTGCAGGCGAGGTTGAGCTCACAGAAGGCGTTATCGCTGCACAGCGCCACATCCACCTCACTCCGGATGTTGCTGCAGAGTTTGGCGTAGCTGATAAGGAAATCGTTTGCGTAAAGATTGACAGCGCTCGTTCACTCGTATTTGACGATGTTGTTGTTCGCGTAAGCGAGAAGTTCGCTCCGGCTATGCACGTTGACACAGACGAGTCTAACGCTGCTGCTCTCTCCGGCGAAGTTTACGGCGAAATCATCAAAAAGTAAAATGCTTTACGATCTGGTTTTAAAAAACCGTTCTTACAGACGCTTTGACGAAGGCGAGAGAATTTCCGCTGAAACTCTCCGTGAGCTTGTAAATCTCGCAAGGCTTTCCTCAAGCGCCGCAAACCGCCAGACATTGAAGTTCCGTCTTGTTACCTCACCCGAGGAATGTGAAAAGGTATTTTTTAACACAGCTTGGGCAGGATACATAAAGAACGGAGCTCCCGTAGATGGCGAACGTCCGAGTGCGTATATCGTTATTCTCAACGATAACTCGCTTTTTGCGTGTAATGCAATCGATGTCGGTATTGCCGCCGAGGCAATTCTTCTCGGTGCTTGTGAAAAAGAGCTCGGAGGATGCATGATAGCAAGCTTTAAGGATGAACGCATCCGCGAAGTTCTCTCCATCCCCGAAAACTTTGAAACAAAGCTCGTCATCGCGCTCGGCAAACCCGTTGAGACTGTCGTTATCGAGGATATGCATGATAATGATGTCAAGTACTGGCGAGACGAAGAGCGTGTTCACCACGTTCCGAAGCGTTCACTTGATGAACTTATAGTTTAAAACTATTTTCATAAAATTACTAAGGAGGAAAAACACCATGGCAAAAATTCAGAGAAAAAAAGTTTCCATGGACGGTAACACCGCTGCTGCTCACGTAAGCTATGCGTTTACTGAAGTTGCTGCGATTTACCCGATCACACCTTCAAGCCCGATGGCTGAAGTAACAGACACTTGGTCTGCAACAGACAAAAACATCTTCGGCGAGCCCGCAAGAAACATCTTCGGCGACAGAGTCAAGATGGTTGAAATGCAGTCCGAAGGTGGCGCAGCAGGTGCTGTTCACGGCTCACTCGCTGCAGGTGCTCTTACTACAACATACACTGCATCACAGGGTCTTCTTCTTATGATCCCGAACATGTACAAGATCGCAGGTGAGCTTCTCCCGAGCGTTATCCACGTTTCCGCTCGTTGCGTTGCTTCCCACGCTCTCAACATCTTCGGCGACCATTCAGACGTTTACGCTTGCCGTCAGACAGGCTACGCTATGATGGCTGAAACAAACCAGCAGGAAATCATGGATCTCGGCGCTGTTGCTCACCTCGCAACAATCAAGGGTCGCGTTCCGTTCCTCAACTTCTT
>JAZQSI010000095.1:0-6769 GCA_045629985.1 Eubacteriales bacterium | reverse complement strand
CTTTATTTAGATGGGCACGATTTTGAGTTTGCAACACAGCAGATATATATGTGCATGTTCCCGAACTCGTACGCCGAGTTCGTCGGCAGTGTTATGGACATTTCCGCAATCTCAAAAGCAGCACATATGAAAAATCGCGAAACTCTTATCCACACCGATGCTGTTCAGGCTTTCGGTAAGATTTCAATTGACACACGCCGCTACGGTGCAGACATAATCTCAATGAGCGGGCACAAGATTCACGCTCCCAAAGGCATCGGTGCAATTTATATAAGAAGCGGTCTCCGTCTTGCACCACAGCTTCTCGGCGGAGGTCAGGAGTCAGGACTTCGCTCGGGAACAGAGGCTGTATCGCAGATTGCGGCATTTGAAATTGCCGTACGCGAAGCGACTAAAAACCTTTCTGAGAGTGCCGCACACATGAGAGCGCTCACAGAAAAGCTTGAGGCAGAGCTTGAGCTTCTCCCGGGTGTTCACGTTTTCGCACCGCGCGAACGAGCACCGCATATTCTGAATGTCGCTTTCTCAAAATACCCGAGTGAGGTAATTATGCGTCTTCTTGAGGAGGATGAAATTTACGTCTCCGCAGGCTCTGCCTGCAGTCGCGGAAAGAAAAGCCACGTTCTCCGTGCACTTGGCGTTCCAGACCACCTTATAGGAAGCGCTGTGCGCATAAGTCTCTCCCGCTTTTCCACAGAGGAAGAGGTCGGCAAATTCATCGACGTTGCACGGGAAAAACTTATCTGATTTTCAAATTTACTATTGCAAAAATCGCGCAATAATGCTATTATACGGATATAAGAACACAAACTTAGGAGGTACATCTTATGACTCTTGATACTTTAAAAAGTATTATCGAAGCACAGCTTGATATTGACCCGTCCGAAATAAACGAAGATACAAGCATCACAGAGGATCTCGGTGCTGATTCTCTTGATATGGTCGAGCTTATGATGACTGTCGAAGAAGAATTCGACATCACCATCAAGGACAGCGACGCTCACCTCTTCAAAACGGTTGGCGACGTTGTAAATTATATTGACGCTAACACAAAATAGTATTGACAATATGCATAACTTGCGCTTTTTGCCGGCAGTTATGCATATTTTACTTATGAAGAAACGGAGAAATAAATTATGAAATTTACAGCAGCAGGCGACGCAATTATCCAGAAGAGAATATATCCTGACTATGAGGGCTATTCAGAGCTTACCCCGTTCATTGAGCAGGGCGATGCTCGCTTCTTCAACCTTGAAACAACTCTTAACCACGAGGGTACGACCTGTGCTTCCCAGTTCAGCGGCGGTACATACATCCGTACAAACCCGGAAGTGCTTGATGACCTCAAGAAGCTCGGCTTCAACATGACAAGCTTTAACAACAACCACGTTCTCGACTTTTCTTACGGCGGTCTTGAAACAACTCTCAAGGCAGTTGAGGAAAGCGGCCTTGTCCACGCAGGTGTCGGCAGAAACCTCGCGGCAGCTGCAGCACCGCGTTATCTTGAAACAAAGAACGGCCGCGTAGCTCTTATCGCTGTCAACTCCACTTTCAACGAACCTATGATGGCAGGCGAGCAGTCTCCGCTTTATCCGGGACGCCCGGGTATAAACGGACTCCGCAAGGAAAGCTATGTCGAGCTTCCGCAGGAAGACCTTGACATCATCAAGCGCATTGCGAAGGAAACAAATATCAACGTTGCAACAGAAATCATCCGCAAGGAAGGCTACTATGCAGAGCTTGCTCCGGATGAGGCAGAGTTTGGCTCACTTAAGTTCAAAGCAGGCGACACTGCAAAGGTTGTAACAACAATTAATGAAGCTGACATCAAGCGTGTTGAAAAGGCAATTTACGAGGCTAAATTCCAGGCGGACTACATCATGATTTCCGTTCACTCTCACGAGCTTAGCGGAGACGCAAAAGAAAACCCCTCACAGTTCCTCATCGACTTCGCTCACCATTGCATTGATGCTGGTGCTGATGCTATCGTCGGTCACGGTCCGCATCTTCTCCGTCCTGTTGAAATCTACAAGGGTTGCCCGATTTTCTACTCACTCGGCGACTTTATTCTCCAGCTTTACAGCGTTGAATCCGCTCCCGATGACTTCTTCACAAAGCACGGCCTCACATCACAGTCAACCGTTCACGAGCTTTTGAAGAACCGCTCCAAGAACTTCACGGTTGGTCTTATGGAAGATCCGCGTATGTTCCGCGCAGTAATCCCTTACTGGGAAACTGATGAGAACAACAAGCTTACAAAGCTTCTCTTCATGCCGGTTGAAATGTCCATGAAAGGCAACAAATCCGAGCAGGGTCTCCCGAGAAGAGCTCAGACCTCTGAAATTTTCGAATACTACAAAAAGATGTCCGAGCCGTATGGCACAAAGCTCACTCTCCGCGACGACGGCATCATCGAGTGCCAACTTTAAGAAACAAAAAGAAGCAGAAGCGAAACTCGCTTCTGCTTCTTTTGTTATCTTGAGAAAAGTCCTTTTTTCTCCTCGCATGAGAATTCGGATATCTGATACCCCGTTTCGGCTACCGCCGCGCGGACTTCATCCTCCGAAAGAGAGACTTTAGAGAGAATCTCCGTCTTCTTGTCAGCATGGCTTGATGTTACTTTCTTAACGTCAAGCTTTTTTATTGCTTCGTTCATATGCTTTTCGCACATCGGGCACATCATACCCTCAACATGCATTGTAATCTTATACATAATGTTTTCCTTTCTTCTTAAACAATTTGCCGCCCGAAACTTTCGGGCGGCAACGCTTTTTATGCCATTTCTACGGAGAGTTTCTCGCCGCCGAGAATGTGGAAGTGGAGATGGTGCACCGTCTGACCGGCATCGTCACCGCAGTTTGAAACTACGCGGTAGCCGCCATCGAGCTTTTCATCACGGGCAATCTGCGCGATAACCTCAAAGATATGCGAGATTACGCCTGAGTTTTCGGAATTTATCTCTGCAACAGACGCAATATGCGCCTTCGGGATGACGAGGATATGTGTTTTTGCCTGCGGAGCAATGTCTCGGAAAGCGAATACACTATCGTCCTCATATACCTTTGTTGACGGAATCTCTCCCGCTACTATTTTACAAAACAAGCAATCTGACATAACTCTATCTCCTATGCCTTACTTGCAACAAACTCTTCCGCTACCTTGAGAGCCGCCGCGAGCTTTGATACGTCATTTCCGCCTGCCATAGCGAAGTCGGGCTTACCGCCACCGTTACCGTCTGCAGCCTTTGCTGTTTCACGCACCAAGTCGCCTGCCTTGAGGCCGCGAGCAACAACGTCCTTACCGCAGGTAGCTGTGAAGACGATTTTCTCACCGTTTACGCTTGCGAGAACTGCGCATACGGACGCGTCGAGTGAACGCATCTCGTCGCAGATTGCGCGGAGGTCATCACCCTTTGCGTTCTTAATTTCTTTTGCGACAAACTTAATGCCGCCAAAATCCTTTGCTTCCTTGATGTAGTCAGCAGCATCAAGAGCCGCCATCTTGGAATTCATAGCTGAAATCTGCTGACGGAGAGACTTAATCTCCTCGCTCTGGTTTTCTGCCTTTATTACAACTTCCTTCGGAGCCGCCTTGAGAGCTTCTGCAACGCTCGCGATAGTGCCTTCAAGCTCTGCAATCTTTGCAAGAACTGCGTTTCCGCAGATAGCTTCGATACGTCTTACGCCTGCCGCAACGCTTGATTCGGAAGTAATCTTTACCATACCTGCCTTTGCGGTATTGTCAAGGTGTGTACCGCCGCAAAGCTCGAGAGAATAGTCGCCCATTGTTACAACACGGACAGTTTCGCCGTACTTCTCGCCGAAGAGTGCCATTGCACCAAGCTTCTTTGCTTCTTCAATCGGCATCTCGCGTACTGTAATCTCAAGACCTGCTAAAACCTTTTCGTTAACCTCGCGCTCAACCTTTGCAAGCTCCTCTGCCGTCATTGCGGAGAAGTGAGCAAAGTCGAAACGGATGGAGTCAGGACCGACAAGAGAGCCTGCCTGCTCAACGTGAGTTCCGAGAGTATTGCGGAGCGCTTTCTGAATGAGGTGAGTTGCCGAGTGTGCACGACGGATAGCCGCACGGCGGCATGAGCAAACGGAAGCCGCAACCTCGTCACCCTTTGCAATGCTACCCTCTGTAACTTCACCGATGTGGAGGAACTTACCGTCCTTTGTTTTCTTTACGTTTGTAATCTTGACCTTGCCTGTCGCTGTTTCGATTGTTCCCTCGTCAGCAAGCTGACCGCCAGACTCTGCATAGAACGGTGTGCAATCAAGAACAAGCTCGATGTCGTTTCCTGCAGATACCTGCTCAACAACGGCACCGCCCGATACCATAGCAAGAACTTTGCCGTTTGCAGAAAGAGTATCGTATCCTACAAACTCTGTCTTTACGCTCTTGTCAAGACCGAGGTCAAGCTTTTCCCAAGCGAAATCGCCGAGAGATGCAGTAGCTGCACGAGCGCGCTCACGCTGTTCCGTGAGGCAAGCATCAAAACGCTCGCGGTCAACAGAGAGACCCTTTTCCTCGAGAATCTCAAGTGTGAGGTCAATCGGGAAACCGTAAGTATCAGCAAGCTTGAAAGCGTCGTCACCTGAGAGGACTTTGCTGCCTGCATCAATTGTTTTCTTAATCATATCTTCAAGGATGGAGAGACCTGCATCAATTGTGCGGTTGAAGCTCTCTTCTTCCATGCTGATAACTTTCTTTATATACTCTGCCTTTTCAGAAAGCTCGGGGTATGCGCCACAGCTTTCGGAAATAACGGTATTGCAGACATCGTGGAGGAATGTACCCTTGATACCAAGGAGTCTTCCGTGACGAGCCGCACGGCGGAGGAGACGGCGGAGAACGTAGCCGCGGCCTTCATTTGACGGCATAACGCCGTCGCAAACCATCATTGTTGTTGAACGGATGTGGTCTGTGATGATACGGAGAGAAACGTCTGTCTTGTCATCATCTCCGTAATTTACCTTCGCAATGCGGGAGATGTGTGCAGTAACGTTCTTTACTGTATCAACGTCAAAGAGCGACGGAACGCCCTGCATGATGCAAGCGAGACGCTCAAGACCCATACCTGTGTCGATATTCTTCTGTTTGAGCTCTGTGTAGTTGTTGTTACCGTCGTTATTGAACTGTGTGAAAACGAGGTTCCAGAACTCAACATATCGGTCACAGTCACAACCTACCTTACAGTCAGGTGAGCCACAGCCGTTTTCGGGACCGCGGTCAAAGTAAATCTCGGAGCACGGACCGCACGGACCTGCGCCGATTTCCCAGAAGTTGTCTTCCTTGCCGAGGCGGACCATATGAGACGGGTCAACACCGTGGTCATTAACCCACATATTGTAGGTTTCATCGTCGTCGAGGTAAACGGAAACGTAGAGTTTCTCCTTCGGGATTTCGAGAACTTCAGTTACGAACTCCCATGCCCACTTTGTAGCGGCAGGCTTGAAGTAGTCGCCAAAAGAGAAGTTACCGAGCATTTCGAAGAATGTACCGTGGCGTGAAGTCTTACCTACGCGCTCAATGTCAGGCGTACGGATACACTTCTGGCAGGTTGTAACCCTTGTTCTCGGTGGAGTTGCCTCGCCCGAGAAGTACGGCTTCATCGGTGCCATACCCGAATTTATAAGCAGGAGAGAATTGTCTCCCTGCGGAAGAAGCGGAAAGCTCTTGAGTCGCAAATGGCCTTTGCTTTCAAAGAAAGAAAGGTACTTTTCACGAAGCTCATTTAAACCCATATACTTCATTTGTAAAAACCTCCGATGAGATACGCAAAATTAAGCATACCTACTCTATTATAATAATACAGCATATATTATACACTATATATACGTTTAATGTCAAATAATACTTGTCTTTTTTTTGCCGATGTTGTAAAATATAGAAGATATGAAAGGAGCTGTTTTTGTGAAAAAAATTATCTGCGGCACTCTCGCCGTTTTATCCGTTTTGCTTATGCTTTCCGCTTGCGGAAGCGAACCTATCAAGGAGCCGCCCGAAGTCGGTTTTCTCGTTGCTGACCAGTTCGAGGGGTATCGCGTCGGAATTGTAAAAAGCCTCACTGACGAAAAGGATGTTACTGACAATATCCCAAATCCCGAGGTTGTTAAGTTTTCATCCGTTGACAAAGGTCTTTCTGCGCTTCGCGGGAACAAAATCCACGGTCTCATTCTCCCTGCTGCCGAAACCTCTTACGCGCTTGAGAAGCATTCTGACATCAGCAAGCTTTATCTGACCTTTATGGAGCGCGAAATCTGCGCAATCTCCATTTATGACAACAAGTATGCACACGGAATTAACGCCACTGTCACAAACATCAAAAACAATGGCACTGCAGGAAAAATCGCCGCAAGCCATTCCGGCAACGGCAAATATGACCGCCCGACTGAATACGACAAAATTGACGGTCGCATTCTCCGCGTTGGAATTTCCGAAAAGACAGGTGCACCGCTTTTCTACAAGGATAAGAAAGGCGAAATGTGCGGAATAAACGTCGATTCGGCATATGAGTTTGCCAAAGGCATCCGTGCAGAACTTGAAATTGCCGCATATCCCGACAATGATGCACTCTTCAAAGCTCTTGATGCAGGAGAGATCGACCTTGCAATGAGTGATTTTGTTCCGAGCGAAGAAAACCCCATTTCAATGAAATATCTTTATACTCATCCCTACTGCGACCTCTCAACTCACATTCTCATAAACGGCGAGACTCCGCGCATAGCAACAGAGGGCCTTTCCACTATTGAACAGTAATTAT
>JAZQSI010000094.1:0-11084 GCA_045629985.1 Eubacteriales bacterium | reverse complement strand
CGAACTTATTACCTATGCACTGCACGGGATATGCCCCCGTCGCTTCGCAGATTTCGCCGCAAGCGGAGCGTGTGTCCATAAATGCATTTTCAAGAATCTTTACCTTTATAATTTCGTTTGCTTCGAGTGCGAGATCAACCATTTTGATTGTCTCTTCGTCAATGCCGTCTTTTCCAATCTGATACTTTGCCTCGATTCCGTTTGCGAGTTTTCGGAGATATGCTCTCTGCTTTCCTGTCATTTTTCTTTATCCTTTCATCTGTTTATTTCAATTCATCAAGCGCTGCTTTCATGTCTGCAATAACGGCACGTGCGGCATCGCCCTTTTCAAGGTCAACCCCCGTAGCTTTTAAAAGCTCAAGCGGATAATCGGAGTTTCCGCTCTTTAAGAACTCAATGTACTTACATGCATTTTCCGAAGAATTCAAAACAAGCTCTTTAATGCGTGTTGCTGCCGCAAATCCGGTTGCGTACTGATAAACATAGAAGCTTGAATAGAAATGCGGAATACGCGCCCATTCATACGCTATATTCTCATCGCAAACGCAAACATCGCCATAATACTTCTTATTAATCTTGCCGTACATATCGCAAAGGCTCTCGGCCGTGAGCGCCTCACCCGCGGCGTATGATGCGTGTGCCTTTCTCTCAAATTCCGCAAACATCGTCTGGCGGTAGAAGGTCGTCCTTATAGCCTCAAGACGTCTGCCGAGGAGGTACTCACGGCGTGCTCCCGAAGCATCGCGAAGGAGATGCTCAAGAAGAAGATTTTCATTGACCGTGCTCGCGACCTCTGCAACAAATATCTTATAGTCGCGGTAAATTGAATCTTGCGTTTTGTTGGTGTAGTACGAATGCATCGCGTGCCCCATCTCATGGGCAAGAGTGAACACGTCCTCAAGCTTTCCCTGATAGTTGAGAAGCACAAACGGATGGTGGATGTTATCACCCCAAGAATACGCACCGGGCGTCTTTCCGCGGTTTTCATATACGTCTATCCAGCCCTCGGAGAACGCGCGCTTCATATCACTTACATACTGCTCACCGAGCGGTGCAACAGCCGCAAGGACAATATTACACGCCTCTTCAAACGGGATTTCTTCCTCATTCTCCGCAACAAGCGGCGTATAAAGGTCGTACATACAAAGCTCGTCGAGACCGAGTTTTTCTTTTCTGTAACGAAGATAATCCGAGAGAACCTGGATACCTTTTGAAACCTCTTCGATAAGCCCGTCATATACAGATTCAGAAACATTGCTGTCTGAAAGGCGCATATCCAATGTGCTCTTGTACTTTCTTGCACGAGCAAAGAACAAATCGCTCTTTACGCTTCCCGAATATGCGGCAGCAAAAGTATTCTTATACTTCTTGTACTGCGCGTACATCGCATCAAATGCCGCTTGGCGAAGGATTCTGTCTGCACTTTCAATGAATATTCCGTAGCGTCCGTGAGTAAGCTCGTGAAGCTCGCCTTTTGCGTCCGCTATCTCGCCGAATTTCAAATCTGCGTTATTTAGCGCAGAGAATATGCTATGGGCACTCTCTGACATACCGAGCGACATCGCGAGAAGCTTTTCCTCTCGCTCGGAGAGAATATGCTCTGCCTCGCGGAAAAGATTATCAAAGAAATGGCCGTACACAGAAAGCTTCTCATTCTCTTTTAAAAAAACGTCAATTTTTTCGCGACCTGCCGAAGTAACCTCGGGCTCAAAAAAGGAAATGTGGCTTAAAACATCGCTCTGAAGCTCCTCTGCACGTTCTGACATTCCGCGGTATTTTGAAACCTCGTTATCCTCATCACGTCGCATACAAGCGTAAACATAAACCGAGAGAAGCTCATCCGAAAGCTCTGCAAGCTCTCGCATCACCTCAGCGAGCGTCTCACCGCTTTCCGCAACGCGGCCTTCAAACCTGCCAAATTTCTCAGCACGCGAGCGGACGGCAGAAAATGCCCTTTCCCATTTTTCGTCGTTTTCAAATATATCCTCAAGACGCCATTTATATTTGGAGTCAATCTCTTTTCGTTCTTTTACTTGTGACATATTTTTTCCTCCACATAAAACTGCCCGTTCGGCAAACAATAGAACAGTACATTCATAATATCACATATTAAAATAAATATGCAAGAGGTTTTACTGTATGATTTCTGTCGGCGTCTTTGAAGATGAAACTTTTACGTTCTCAAAAGCACTCCTCCGGCTCACAAAGTGTGCACTTATCACAAACCCGAAAAACGCCCGACTTGATATTGCACTTGTATCGGGAAATCTCTGCCGAAAACCCGACATCATAACTTCAGAGCTTGTTATAGTCCCCGATTCTCTTGACCGAGATCTGCTCTCTGCCTTTTGCGCGAAAAACCTCATTTCCTACGGGCTCTGCAGAAAGAATACAGTTACCGCATCAAGCCTCGTAAAGTCGCGACTTGCGGTATCTCTGCAGAGAAAAATGGCAGACATATACGGGAAGGTCATTGAGGAGCAGGAGATGATAGTTTCGCTTCCGGAATCGGAACAACCCGAGGATGCGCTGGGGCTCGTTTCGGCTCTTCTCGCCCTCGGAATTGCACCTGAACGGATTTCAAAAATGAATCTTGGTTTTTAATCATATTTTCACGCTGACAGAAATATATTTAATTGCAATCATTTACTATAAGAGGTGGAAATATGGAAAACCAAGTACAAAACTCACTGTTTTTATGCGGAGAAGTTGAAAATCCGCCAATTTTCTCCCACGAAGCGCACGGCATAAAGTTTTTTACCTTTACACTGCTTACAAAGCGACTTTCAGGAACATTTGACAGAATCCCGGTTATGATTCGCGCAGACCTTCTCTCACCTGAATTTATTGAAGGAGCGAGTGTCAGCGTAAAGGCCGAACTCCGTTCGTACAACAAGAAAACAGAAAACGGCAACCGCCTTATCGTTTCTGCTTTCGCAAAGGAAATCTCCCTTTCAGAAGATGGCAATCACGAAAACGACCTTGAGCTTTTTGGCACACTCTGCAAAGAGCCGGTTTACAGGAAGACCCCTCTCGGTCGCGAAATCTGCGATCTGATGCTCGCAATAAACCGAAGGTACGGACGTTCTGACTATCTCCCTGCCATCGTCTGGGGGCAGAACGCGCGGCGCGCCGCAGAGCTTAACGTGGGAAACACCGTAAATATCCTCGGACGGCTCCAGAGCCGCGAATACATAAAGCTTGTTGACGGAATTGAGACCGTCCGCACGACATACGAGGTCTCCGTCTCTGCATTTGAGAAAGTAATGTAAAAAAAGAGAGTTGCACGGCAACTCTCTTTTTTAAATCTCCATTCTTAATTCCGCAACCGTCTTCTTTTTTCGTTTCGCAAACTCCAGAGTTTTTGCCGCGCCACCCCATTCATGCTTTACATACGTGACAACGACATCTGCCTTTTTTACCATATACTCATTTCTCTTTGATATACAAAACCGCTTCGGCACCTTTTCAAGAGGGGCATATTCAACAATATCATATAATTCCGCATCATACTCGCGATTTAAATACGGAATTACCAGCACCGATTTAATCTGCGGATATTTTTTTCGAAGTTTTCCGACAACTCTTGCACACAGCATATCAAACTGACCGTAATTCCCAAGCAAAAACTCTTCTGCACCATTTAAAATAAGTTTCTCTATTTCTGCATACAACCGTTCTTCAAGAAAATGTTTTTCCTCTTTCGTGAGTGAGCTGTGTCCGCAAAAAGTTACAGTCTTCATACCATTTCCCCACAATAAAAAAATGCGTAGCCTACCCGAAAGCAGAGCTACGCATCAAAAAACGCAGTGACTCTGTTTCGAAGTCTGCTACAACTTTAAATCAAACACTTATGCCACATAAGAGGATGACGAAACAAGAGTGTACGCTTTTTACATTAGCGTACCCCCCTATGTGACACATTATTAAATTTAAAGTTGTAGCGTAGATATTATATCATAATACTTATAAAAACACAACATAATTCCCGAACATAAGAAGAAACGCACCTCAATCGAGGTGCGTTTCTTCTTATGTTTTTTATTTGTTTGCGTTATCTACGACCTTGCGGATGCTCCAGTCATTCTCTTCGAGAAGACGTTTTGCCTCATCTTCCGAAACTCCGAGGATGTCGCACACGATGGTAATCATTCTGCGCGTAAGCTTTATATTGGTCGGCTTTAAGTTTATCATAAGGTTTTCGTAAACATAACCGCACTTTATCATTACGCTCGTGGAAATCATGTTAAGAATGAACTTCTGCGCCGAGCCTGCCTTCATTCTTGTTGAACCCGTTACGACCTCGGCGCCCGTATCGGGGACTATCGAAATATCAGATATCTTATCCGTAAGCGAGCCTTCGTTTGAGGTTATGCCGACGGTCAGGCATCCGAGGCTCTTTGCATACTCAAGCGTTTTTACTACATACGCCGCGTTTCCTGCAACAGAGATACCTACAACGGTATCCTTTTCGTTCAAGTTATATCCCTTTATGTCGTTAATTCCGTCTTCTCCGCTATCCTCATTACCCTCTCCTGCGATTGCGAGGCACTTCTCGCCACCTGCAATAATACCTACTACGCGGTCGGGGGTTACGCCATATGTCGGCGGACATTCTGCGGCATCTATGATACCAAGGCGTCCTGATGTACCTGCGCCGATATAAAATATCCTTCCGCCGTCTTTGAATCTCTCAGCGATTGCATCAACCGCCTCGGCAACACTTTCAAGAACAGCATCAACAGCCTTTACTGCATTCATATTTTCCTCGTTTATGATCTTTACCATTGAAAGCGCATCCATCTTGTCGATGTGCGTCGTTTTCGGGTTTCTCGCTTCTGTTTTCGATCTCATGCTTCTTATCTCCTTTTATATATGTCTTTCATATTCTGTCTTAAACTTTTCTTTCAACATTCTCGGATCAGCTTCAACCAGCTTGCATGCGAGAACACACGCACCAAACGCGGGCGGGTTATCGCTTTTTATAACTTGAAGCTCCGGGTTCAGCTTTTTCTTCACCGATTCAAGGAAAGACTCATTCTTGTAGAGTGAACCTGCAAGAACCACAGTCTTCGATTCAGGATTTTTTTCATAGGCAGCATTTATGAGTCCTGCTGCACAATCCGTGTTCTCTTCCACAATCTTTCTTGCAACGCAGTCGCCCTTCTCCAGTGCATCAAATACGATACTTGAAAAAGACGCAATATAGGAGGCGTTCTCTTCGTATATCTTACGAAGCTTTTCGACAAGATTTCCACCAACCTTTTCGGTTATCGCCTTTGTGATAATCGTGGGTTCCCCTATGCCCTCGCTGTCCTGCAGAGCCGCAAGGATCGCATCTTTTCCGATATTGTATCCACCGCCCGCTTTGTCGAACAAAGTTCCGTATCCACCGTATTTTGTAATCTCACCGTTCTTATACGCAAAGGCTACAATCCCCGTTCCGCTTATGGAGCCAAGGCACGTCTCCTCGTCGGTTGCGCTTGCGATTATGTTTAACATATCGCTCTTGCACCTTATCTTCATCATCGGAAACGCCTTTTTGAGATTCTCCTTTACATAGTCGCCGTTCATACTCGTCAAAAGACCTGCGCCGCCGATAAAAACACCTTTTATATTCGGTTTTATCGCAAGAAGAAATTTTATATTCTTCTTAAATTCTTCACAAACATTATCAAGTCCATAAAAGTTCGGATTTGTTCCCTCTCCGACAATACGCTTTAAAATAGTTCCACGCTCATCGAAAAGTATATATTCCGTCTTTGTTCCTCCGCCATCAACACCTATCATCAGAACTTCATTCTCTTCGCTGTTTCCGACGAGAGTGTCAAGACTGCATTCGAGAATCTCTGCAAGGAGACACAGATTTTCAATTTCAGGAACAGACATTCCTCTCTCCCATTTCGAAATTGCCTGCGCACTCACAAACAATTTGTCGGCGAGTTCTTTCTGCGAAATGCCTTTTATTTCTCTGTGCTTCCTGATGTTGTAAGCAAGAATACTTATGTCAAACATATTCTACTCCTCCTTCACAAAGAGCTTTGACGCATATTCAGCGGACGGAACGAAGAGTTTGCCGTCACTTGACATAAGCTTTTCTCCGTTAAAAAGGTTTTCGTAAACGCCGTCCTCACGCACGTTAAGAACAGTATCCCCTACGGCATATACGCCGATTAGCTTGTTGCTTACATAAACGGGGTCAGTCTCAGAATATATGTGAACTCCTGATATGCGGCAGATTTCGCGCAAAGTTTTTTCATCAAGAAGACCTACCGCGCTGTAGAACGATACGCGGTCTCCACACTCTTTGTACCCAAGTGAAACTCTTCCGTCATCATACTTTGCCAACGCTACCGCTTTCTCATCGTTTATGAAGAAATACGGCGACGGCAGGATTTTTCCAACGCACGCTGTCGGTCTTTCGTCCGACGTTGCGATTTCCATATCAGTGAGCTTCTTCATCATATCAAGTCCGCCGTTGAGATACCCCGGAGCATACATCCAAAGGAATGCCTTTCCATCCTTTTTCAGTGTTTCAATTATTCTAAGAGTTTCAGTCTGCAACTTAAACGGGATTAAGAATACAATTAGTTTGTACTGAGAAAAATCAATCTTCCCGACATCACCCTCGGAATACAAATCAAACGGCGCACCAAGACGCATATATCCCTCTCTCTGACTAAAGAGGAGAAGGTCATGGATGTTGTTGTTTTTATTCGCTCCATACATCGCTTCGGGAGAGCCGACAACGCAGACTTCGGCGCAAGATACGCGCGGAAATGCCGAAATCCGCTTTGTTATCTTTACCATATCCGAAACCGCGCCCATCATTTTTTCGCTTCTGTACCAGCCCTCAAACATGTCAAACCACCAAAGAGCGGAATTATTCGAAGTGCAGAGCATAAAGTCGCGACGCATAAGGTCAACCGCTTCCCTGTCCGTCTTGCAGTAATAACCTGCACCCTCAAGTGCAAAATCCTGCGAGAGGTATGTGCGCTGGTCATATTCGTAGAAATAGAGCTTATCGTTTGCATCAAGCGACTTGAACGTGAGCATAAACGCGCTCGTTGAGTCAGGCTCACGGAAACCGTAGGATGCAGGAGAAGAAATCATATTTATGTCACTGCTCTGAAATATTTTTTCGTATGCAAGGTGACCTGCATCATTTACAAAGTTCTGAAACTCAAACAGATATCCGAAGTAGAGACCGAGGAGTTTTTTGTGCTTTATTACCGACTGCGCTTCTTTTGCAAAGAGAAGAATCGTATCAGCAACAAGTTCCGCATGAGCACGCTGATAGAGAACAACCTCTTCGTCATCATAAAAAGACACGTCCTCCGGCAGATTGAGTCTCTCCTTTGATGGAATGGTCGCATTCGGGTTCTTCGTATATTCTTTATAATACCTTTCTTTTATCGGGTGGGAGCTTTGGAAGTCCTCAAAGCAGAACCACTCTGTACCCTTACCGCAGAGCATAAAGTAACCGAAAACACGCTCACCGTACTTCTCTTCTATATGCTGCATCGCAGCCTTGAGGTAAGCCGTTGTCGCCTCGCGCCATTCAGGGTCTGCAATCGCCTGCGAAAGTCGGGTAAAACTGCGCGGGAAGTTCTCGTGGGTCTCGTGCCACCAGTCGCGCGTGTCAAGGTGAATCATGACCGTAAAATACGCTTCCGGAGCACTTCTCATAAAAAGCTCAATCTGCTCGTCAATCGGAGCAAAATCGTACTCGCCCTTTCCGAACCAAGTCTCTCCGTGAAGAGAGTACGGAACGTCATACGCGCATTTAAGACCGCTTACAACTATGCTCATAAGCTTAACGCCCGCTTCCGCAAACTCGGAAATATTCTTTTCAGTTGGTCTGAATGTTTTAAACGAAAGCGGCTCATACAGTTTACCGTCTATATCAACCTTAAGAACACCATTTTCTCTTTTAAGCGATGCAACCATAGTTCTTCCTCCGCATATCTTTTCTAATTAAATGGTACCACAGTCATTTAATTAAAACAATCCTCTTTCAGGTTTCTACTAAAAAAATCAACCATAGGTTGTTTTTTTGGTACTTGCAGATAACTCCTCCGACAGTTTTAAAAAAGCAACAGAAGTGCTTCGCCTTCGCAAAACACCTCTGTTGCTCGTAATATAGAAAGGACTTAAATCTTATTCGATTTCGACAAGCTCATCGTAGATATATCTGTGCTTGTCATCAACTTTTTCATTTAAATGATAATGCCCTGCATACCACTTTTCAAAGCTGACATTTTTGTTTATAAACTGTATAAGCTCTTCGAGCGCTCCGAAATGACCTGTCTCGGCAGGAACCCGCTCGTACTTGTGAGTGAGAATATAATCTACCTTATTACCGCGCTTTTTAAAGTTATCATGTGCGAGCGAAATTTCCAATTCCGTGGGCTCTTCACCAAAATACCAAAGCCCCATTTCCTTCCATTTTTCAGAGCTCTTGCATCCGCCAAAGGTGAAGAAAGTTTTTCCCTCTATCGTATAGATTTCGCCACGCTGCAGCAAGACAATAGTTGGTGTAAGCCTTTTTACCTTGCCACCTTTCCACTCCTTTTCAGGAAAGGAATTCAGAAAATCAAAGTTTTCGTGGTTACCGTCAACAATAGCAATGTTCTTATCTGTCGCGAGGAATTTTTCCGTGAACTCACGGTTTTCCTCCGTCTTTTCAAAAGAAAGACCGACATCACCGAGAATTATGAGAAGGTCGTCTTTCCCTGCCTTTGAGAGGTATTCCCGAAAGCCTTTGAAGTTCCATTCGCCGTGAAGGTCACTTGTAAAATAAATCATTTCTTAAGCTCCTTGAAAACTTTGAAGTTTCCGCTTTTTACATACTCTATGTATTCCTCTACGGTTTTGATTTCTCGCTCTGTGTAAATCGCGCACCTGCCGATATCCTCGGCTCTGTGAGCGTCGGAGCCTACGGTTGTGTATAAGTTATTCGCCAACGCTACCTTTTCTGACCGCTCGCTGAAATCGCGGTGCTTGGGGCTTGAGTTGTATATCTCCATTGCATCAACGCAATGCGGTGTCGGGTGGTTGATTTCCTCACGGTGGGGATGCGCCTGAATAACAAAAATGTTATTCTCCTTCGCGAGCTTGTAGAAATCTTCAGCCTTCATCTGGCAGAGGTCGGGATGCGATGCGTAAAACTCCTTTTTTCCTCCATAAAGAAGATAGTGGTTGTAGCAACCGTTCTCCATATCTTCATCAAACAAAATTTCGACACCGGGAAGGACATTCATCCCATACTTCTTCCCTGCAACTTTTGCTTTATAAAAACCGGAGAAGAAGATTGTTACCTTGTCCTGCCAAGGAATATCCCCAAGAGAATCAAAATAGATCGAATAAAAATGGTCTGTTATGAACACAGTCTTATATCCTGCTTCATAATAAAGCTTCATCATTTCTTTTGCATTAAGCTCGGAACAAGCACTTACTTCCGATAAATGAATGTGTGGCTCTGTTTTATACATTTTCTGTGCCTCCGGTTGACAAAATTTATTTTTTGTTATATTATAATATCATATTGTATTTGCAATATCAATTGCTTTTTTGGTGCAATTCTTTGCATTATTCTACCGCAGGAGGGTAAAACCTTGGAGAGAAAGGATTTTTTAATATCAAACACGTCCTCGAACGGTCTGCTAAGCTACGTTTCTGCCTTTACAAACAAAGCAAGACAGAACAATGAGTTTGAAATACATACGCACTACGACCGTCTTGAGATATACTATTTCCTTGAGGGCGATTTATTCTTTACTTTTGAGGGAAAGCGCTTTGAGGTCAAAGAGGGCACGATGATAATAATTCCCGAAGGCGTTCTGCACCGTCCGGTAATCAAACACACCTGCCCGTATTTCAGAAAACGCATTCTCTTTTCCAAAGAGCTTTTTAACGGCTATGATTTTGACAAGCTTGATTTTTCCATACTTCTCAAGAAATCCAAGATCATTATCCTCGATAACCAGACCGTAAAAGATATGCAGCTTGACGTCGCTTTTGACAACATCTCAGACTGTCTGTCGCTTCACTCTGAATACGGAGATTTCTGCGCGACAGTCTCCCTCTTCTCCCTTCTCATCAAGACGGCACAGATAGACGTTAACCTCGCGGCAAACTCCTTTGAATTGCACAATGATAAAATTCTCCAGATTATTAAGTATATTGATGCGAACCTCAACAATAAACTTAACTACAAAGATTTGGCCAACCACTTCTTTATTTCAGAGAAAGGACTTTATAAGTTTTTCAAAAAAGAAACGGGCTTTGCTCTTGGCGCATATATAAACGAAAGACGCGTTATGCAGGCACAGAATCTCCTGCTCTCCGGCATCAGCTCGAAAGAAGCCGCAATAGAGGCAGGATTTCAGGAATACACCTCGTTTTACCGAAGCTTCTTAAAACGAACGGGTTGTACCCCATCTCAATACGTAAAGCTTCATAAGCGGCAGTAACATTTTAAGACAAAAAGCGGCAGGTTCAATAATGAATCTTGCCGCTTTTGCTTAGTTAACTTATAAGGCTTTTTCCTTCCCATTCGCGCGGGATATCAATACCCATTATATCTGCCACCGTCGGCGCAATATCGAGAATGCTTACATTCTGAAGCTTCTTTCCTTTTTCAAACTCAGGACCGTAGAACATCATCGGAATTATCATGTCTTCATCCAATTCAGTCCCGTGGCATCTGTCGTGACCGCCGTGATCGGCTGTGATGATAACTGAATATTCATCCCCGACCTCGTCGATTACTCGCTTTACATTGTCAATCGCGCGACTTATATACTCAAGATAAGTCTCGCTCATCCATCCTGCATCGTGACCGCCCTTTTCATCCGTTTCAACCATATAGAGAAATACGAAATCAGGGCTTGCAAGTTTTATATAATCAAGTGCGCGGTCTGTAAGCATTCCGTCAGTATTGTCAAACGAATATGCCCATATATATTCCGAGGCAACCAGTGAGCCGGGTCTTCCGACAGCTCTTAACGGCTCCCAACCGTAATACATCGAGCTTCTTTTCTTGTTCGCTTTTAGCTCTTCCAAGAGTCCGTTTATTGGTC
>JAZQSI010000093.1:0-30993 GCA_045629985.1 Eubacteriales bacterium | reverse complement strand
AATTCAGGGGTTGATACGGCGACGTATCTTATTCTCGTAAACGTTTTCGTAATCCTCTTTTCAGGTCTTTGCGGCCTCGGTTTCCTCATCAAAAAGAAAAAAGACTTTGTCTGGATAAATTTAAAGGATGCGACAAATACCGCGCTTCGCACGATTCTTTCCGTCGCGGGAATGTATATTTCGGTGACGATACTTGTGACAATGCCGATATCGGTATATTCCGTTCTCGCTTCTGCGCTGTCGCTTATGCTCAATGCGCTCTCGTCGAGGTTTTTGTTTAAAGAAAAGCTTACGACGTCGGCAAAAATCTCGTTTGTCCTTGCGCTTGCTTCGATAATCGTGGCAGGATAACAACGGCAAAAACCTTCGGGAAAATTCCGAAGCTTTTTTTGTATCTGTACAATCAAAGGTATTGAAATTTTTGTTAATATATTATATAATTAGTATCAGTAAAATTGTGACTATTTTTTCATCGGGAGGGGTTACCAATGAGTAATGTAAAGTATAAGCGCATTTTGCTTAAGCTCAGCGGCGAAGCGCTTGCAGGAAGTAAGAAATCAGGACTCGATTTTGAAGTTATCAATTCGGTCTGTAAGACAGTTAAGGAGTGCGTTGATCTCGGCGTTCAGGTAGGTATAGTTGTCGGAGGCGGCAACTTCTGGCGCGGAGTAAAGGACGGCGGTGACCATATGGACAGAACCCGCGCAGACCATATGGGTATGCTTGCAACGACAATCAACTCTCTTGCTGTTGCAGACGTTCTTGAACAGCTTGGTGTGGACGTTCGCGTTCAGACGGCTATTGAGATGCGTGCATTCGCAGAGCCGTATGTAAGAAACCGCGCTATCCGTCACCTTGAAAAGGGCAGAGTAGTTATCTTCGGCTGCGGTACGGGTAATCCGTTCTTCTCAACAGATACTGCGGCTGTTCTCAGAGCGGCAGAGATGGATGCAGAAGTTATCATGAAGGCTACAAATGTTGACGGCGTTTACGATAGCGACCCGAAGAAGAACCCGGATGCTGTCAAGTTTGACAAGCTTACATATGACGAGGTTTTAGCACGTCACCTCAACGTTATGGATACAACGGCTACCTCGCTTTCGATGGACAACAATATCCCGATTATCGTCTTCTCACTTAAAGAATTTGACAATATCAAAAAAGTGGTTCTCGGTGAAACAATCGGAACCGTAGTAAGAAAGGATGCGTAAATTATGAGACCTGAAGTAAAAGAATTTGACGAAAGAATGCAGAAGAGCATAGCTGTTGTTGCAGAGGAGTTTTCTGCAGTCCGCGCGGGACGCGCAAACCCCGCTGTGCTTGACAAAATTACAGTAGATTACTACGGAACACCTACTCCGATTCCTCAGGTAGGTTCTGTTTCTGTTCCTGAGCCGAGAACGCTTCTTATTCAGCCGTGGGATGCTTCTATCCTTAAGGATATTGAGAAGGCTATCCTTGCATCTGACCTCGGAATCAATCCGGGCAATGACGGCAAGTGCATCCGCCTTGCTTTCCCGCAGCTTACGGAAGAGCGTCGTCGCGACCTTACAAAGCAGGTTAAGAAGATTGGCGAAGACGGTAAGGTTGCTATTCGCAATATCCGCCGCGATGCTCTTGATAAATTCAAAGCTATGAAGAAAAAGTCAGAAATTACAGAGGATGATCTCAAAACTCTTGAGGATGAGGTTCAGAAGATTACAGACAAGAGCTGTAAGGATCTTGATGTTATGACAGAAAAAAAAGAGAAAGAGCTTCTTGAAATCTAACAAGGAGCTTTTAAGGAGTCTTTCCTATGAGTATATTCAGAAAGAAAAAGGCAGAGCCCGCAGTTGATTTTTCTGCACTGCCTGAACACATTGCAATTATACTTGACGGAAACGGACGATGGGCTAAACGGCGTGGCATGCCTCGGACGGCAGGCCACGCCGTTGGCAGTGAAAACTTCCGTAAAATCGCGACCTACTGTAACGATATTGGCATAAAGTATCTCACTGTCTATGCCTTTTCGACAGAGAACTGGAAGCGACCGCAGGAAGAGGTAGACACCATTATGTCGCTTCTCGAAAAGTACATTATTGAGGCGATTGAAGAAGTCCGCAAGAAGAATCTTCGTCTTCGTTTCTGGGGATCTCGCGATAATTTGAGCGACCGCATAAAGAAACTTATAGAAGATGCTGAAGCAGAATCAGAGAATATGACCGGTATGCAAGTCAATGTCTGCCTCAACTACGGCTCACAGAAAGAAATCGCAAACGCCGCGCGTCTTATTGCAGAAGATGTTGCAAGCGGCAAGCTTTCTGCTGATGCAGTAACGGAAGAAGAGATTGAGAAACGCCTGTATTCTGCAGGAACTCCCGCTCCTGACCTTCTCATCCGTCCGGGTGGGGAAATGCGCCTTTCAAATTTCCTTCTCTGGCAGCTTGCTTACAGCGAAATGGTGTTTACAGATAAGCTTTGGCCTGAGTTCGATGAGGCCGAGCTCCGTCGCGCAATAGCGGCATTTCAGAGCAGAAATCGCAGATACGGGGGTGTGTGAGTATGAAAACTCGCATAATATTCGGTCTTATAGCGCTGGCAGGATTTTTAGCTGTAATATACGTTCTTCCAATCTACTGCTTTCCGTTTGCAGTGGCAGCGGCTCTTGCGGTTTCCGCATATGAGCTTACATGGAGAAGTAAGATCGTAAAATCAAAAGCACAGACTATTGTCGCTTGTATCTTTGCGGCAATAGCACCAATCCTTATCTGGGTTTTTAACGATTGGGAGAAATACATTCTCGTGTATTTCTTTGCTTGTTTTGCATTTATGTTTATTATATGGCTTTTGAGCTATGGCAAGGTTTCGCTTGTTATGACGCTTACCTCGATTGTTGCAGGTGCAATTATTCCGATGTTCTTTTCTCTTATTGTAAAGATAAGAGCTCTCCCTCACGGTGAGTTTCTTGTTCTTTTTCCGTTTATGATGGCGTGGGCAACGGATACAGGCGCATATTTCGCGGGGACACTTTTTGGACGTCATAAGCTTTGCGAAAAAATCAGCCCGAAAAAGACGGTTGAAGGTGCAATTGGCGGCATTGTTCTCTGTGGTATATTTACTTTTGCTTATATAAAGATTATGGAAGCATGCTTTGCGATGCAGTTTAAATATTTGACAGTCATTCTGGGGGCGCTTGTACTTTCGTGCCTCGGTCAGATAGGTGATTTGTCATTTTCAATAATAAAGCGTGAGTATAATATTAAGGATTACGGCAACTGCATCCCGGGACACGGTGGTGCGCTTGACCGCCTTGACAGCACTATATTCACAATACCTGCATCGTACATACTTTTGGTTATGATGGGCGGTATAATCTGATGGTTAAAAATCTTTCGATACTTGGCTCAACGGGTTCTATCGGCACGCAGACGCTTGATGTTGCGAGAACTCTCGGGATAGGGGTTACTGCTATTGCCGCAAATCGGAATATAAAGCTTCTGGAAGAACAAGCTCGTGAGTTTTCTCCGAAGCTTGTTGCTGTTGCAGACGAAAGTGCTGCGCGTGAGCTTAAAATTTCGCTTGCTGATACTTCATGCAAGGTTGTTTCCGGTCGCGAGGGAATTCTTGCCGCCGCAGAGGAGGAGCGTGCAGACACGGTTATGTCATCCCTTGTAGGTATGGCAGGTATTGAGCCCACTCTCCGCGCAATAGCGGCAGGAAAGGACATTGCTCTTGCAAACAAGGAAACTCTCGTCTGCGCAGGTGAGAGTGTCATGAGAGCGGCAAAGGAAAAGGGCGTAAGTATCATTCCTGTTGACTCTGAGCATTCGGCAATTTTTCAGTCTATGCTTTCTTCAAAGTATCCGAAGGGAGAACTTCGAAGAATAATCCTGACAGCTTCAGGTGGCCCTTTTTACGGAAAAAAGAGGGAAGAGCTTGCAAATGTTACGGTAGCAGAAGCACTCAATCATCCGAATTGGAGCATGGGCGCGAAGGTCACGATTGACTCTGCGAGCCTTATGAATAAAGGCCTTGAATTTATTGAAGCAATGTGGCTCTTCGGACTGAGTCCCGAAAATATCGATATTGTAGTTCACCGTGAGAGTATAATCCACTCAATGGTTGAGTTCTGCGACGGTGCGGTTATGGCACAGCTTGGTACTCCTGATATGAGAACTCCGATTTCGCTTGCTCTCACTTACCCTGAACGCAAGGATTTTGGTGGAAAGTATTTAGACTTTACAACACTTAAGTCTCTTTCTTTCGGAGTTCCTGATACGGATACCTTCCGTTGTCTCGCTCTTGCGCTTGATGCCGCAAGGGAAGGCGGAACTGCAGGTGCGATTTTAAATGGTGCAAATGAAGCGGCTGTAGATTTGTTCTTGAATTCTAAAATAAAATTCCTGGAAATTGCAGAATATATAGAGAGGGCGCGCGAGATTATCAAGGTGAAAAAGGCTCCGTCTCTCGAGGATGTTATAAGTGCATCTGAAAACGCTCGTGATGTAGTATATTCAATGATATAGAGGGTGGTTTTTATCTATATTTTGCTCGCTGTCTTACTTTTTGGGCTTCTTGTTGCGGTACATGAGTTTGGTCATTTCATTACAGCGAAGCTCACAGGAGTTCGTGTAAACGAATTCGCGATAGGCATGGGTCCTGCCATTTTGAAAAAGCAGGGGAAAGAGACTCTTTATGCACTTCGCCTTTTGCCATTCGGCGGTTACTGCGCAATGGAGGGCGAAAACGGGGATTCTGACGATGCCCGCGCGTTCACGGCACGCCCGCTTTGGGCAAGGCTCATTATAGTGGTTGCGGGTTCGTTTATGAATCTTATCGCAGGATTTCTCGTTCTGTTTATCCTCTTTATTCCGATAAAAGAATGGGCGACTCCGACGGTTGAGTCGGTTTCTTCAGAAACGGCTGTTTCGGAGCAGAGCCTTATGCCGGGCGATACCGTAAAAGAAGTTGATGGATACAGAGTGTATCTTTTTGGTGATATACAGACGGGGATGTTGCGCGGTGCAGAAGACGGCGAGTATGACATAACCGTTCTTCGCGACGGAAAAGAGATAGAGCTTCGCGGTCTTCGTTTTGTGCAGGGCGAAGCTGCAGAAAATACCGGTTCGCGCATTGAGTTCAGAATAGAAAAATCAACGTTTCTTGGAAAAATGAAGTACACTTTCCAAAACGGTGTAAATCTCGTCCGCCTTGTCTTTGTAGGTCTTTCTGACCTTCTTTCAGGTGGCGTATCAAAAGACGATATGGCAGGGCCTGTCGGAATTGGAAAAATGATGGCAGATACGGCAAAGGTGTCAATGAGCTCGCTTTGGTATCTCCTCGCATTTATATCTATAAACCTTGGCGTTATGAACCTCTTGCCGCTTCCGGCGCTTGATGGCGGAAGACTCCTTTTTATCGTTTTTGAGCTCATTTTCAGAAAGCCGGTTCCGCAGAAGTTCGAGGGATATGTTCATGCTGCAGGTTTCGTTCTTCTGATGTTGCTTATGGTTTTCGTTACGTATAACGATATCGTAAGAATCTTTTTTAAATAAATTTACTTGGTGATTGTAATGACGAACAGAAAAAATACGCGTCAAATTAATATCGGTGGTGTAAAGGTCGGTGGAGAGGCTCCGATTGCTGTACAGTCGATGTGTAACACGGACACACGTGATGTAGATGCAACTCTCTCGCAGATTGAGCGCCTGTCAGCGGCAGGGTGTAAAATTGTTCGCGTTGCGGTAGTGGATAAAGAAGCCGCTTTTGCAATCGGTGAGATTGCGCCTCGAGCAGGCGTTCCTATTGTCGCGGATATTCATTTTGACTGGAAGCTTGCTATTGAAGCCGCGGCAGCCGGAGCAGCAAAAATCAGAATTAACCCCGGAAACATCGGTGATGAAGACCGCGTTCGCGAGGTTGTGCGTGTATGCCGTGAAAAAGGGCTTCCGATTCGTATTGGCGTTAACGGAGGCTCACTTGAAAAAGAAATTTTACATAAGTATGGCGTGACGGCACGCGGTATGGTTGAGTCTGCGAAATACCACGTAGGTCTCCTTGAGAAGTTCGATTTTGAAGATATCTGCATCTCTGTAAAGGCATCAACTGTTGCGCTTACTGTCGATGCTTACAGAATGCTTTCAGAAGAGGTTGACTATCCGCTTCACCTCGGAGTTACGGAAGCAGGAACTATAAAAATAGGGCGCCTTAAGTCTGCAATCGGTATCGGCTCGCTTCTTCTTGACGGAATAGGCGATACAATCCGCGTTTCCCTCACTGATGATCCCGTTCTCGAGGTTCAGACAGCTTACGATATTCTCCATTCAATCGGTATGTCGGAGAATGTGCCACAGCTCGTGTCGTGCCCGACTTGCGGCAGATGTATGATAGACCTTATCCCGATTGCAAAGGAAGTCGAAGAGAGACTTTCGTCGGTAAATAAACCGCTTCGCGTTGCTGTAATGGGATGCGTTGTGAACGGCCCGGGAGAAGCTCGCGAGGCAGACATCGGAATGGCAGGGGGTAAGGACCTTGGCATTCTGTTTAAAAAAGGAGAGATTGTCGGAAAGGTTCCGATGAACAGAATAGTAGATGAACTCATGAAAATGGCAGAGGAGTTTTAATTCGATGGATACGAGCTCGATGAAGCCGTTTGGTGAAGTTTTTAAGATTAAAGTGCCCGAATTTTCAGCATTTGAGGGCACTTTTGTAAAAACACTCACAGCGGACAAGACTGAAAACCGAATAATTGCGAAGCTGTTTTCTGAAAAGCTGCTCCATCCGTCAGACCTTCGCGCGGCAGAACGCATTATAGCAGAGAAGTACAGGCTTTCAGGCGCGGCTATCCTGCCTGAGTACCCGAAAACGCTTCTTGGCGACGAATACTTCCGCTTGCTTGATGAAATGCTCCGTGCAGAGTTTCCGTCTGCAACGGGCTTTATTTGTGATGCGGAATGGAATTTCAATGAGGCAGATAAGATATTGAAGCTTACGGTTAAAAGTGAAATCAACGGATTTTTCACAAGTTGCGTAAGCTTTATTAAGCGTGCGTTTGAAGAAAATTTCTCAATGTATATAGATGTTGAGATTGAGACATCTGCTGAAGGCGATATGAGAGCTGAAGAGAGAGTTGAGTTGCTTCGCAGAAAGATTGAGGAAGAAGCGCGTGAGGCCGCCGCAAAGCCAAGAACGGTTACACACACGGATGACAAACCCGTTGCAACTCCCGAGACAGGAAAGTTCAGGAGACAGAAGAGTCTAAACGAGGAAAAGGGCGAGGTTATCCTTGGAAAGCCCTATTTCTCGGAATATATTGAGATGAAACAGATTGAGGAAACCTTTGGTGACATCTCCATAAAGGGCGAGATCTTCGCGGTCGAAGAAAGAGTCTTTGAAAACCGCGGCACTGCAAACTATAGCTTTGATATGACGGACTATACAAGCTCCGTCCGTGTTGTTATACGAAACATAAAGCTTGACAACCTGCCTGAGGTAAAAGGAAAGCTCTCCGAGGGCGCGTATGTCCATGTTTACGGTATGACGCAGTATGATACATACTTAAAGGATACGATTATCCGTCCGAAGAACATTATGCTCGGTAAAAAGCCGCGCCGTGAAGATACGGCGGCGAAGAAGCGCGTTGAGCTTCATTTGCATACAAATATGTCCACTATGGACGGTATGACCCCGGCAGGGAAGCTTATCGGCCGCGCCGCTGAATGGGGGCATACTGCAATCGCAATTACCGACCACGGCGTTGTTCAAGCATATCCCGATGCCATGAAAGCATCGTCAAAGACAGGTATCAAAATCCTCTACGGCGTAGAAGCATACTACGGCGGCAGCCGTGAAGCGCAGATAGTGACGGGAGAGATATCCTCTGATTTTGACGGGGAGTATGTCTGCTTTGATATTGAAACAACGGGACTTTACAAAAAGACCTGTAAGATAATCGAAATTGCGGCAACAATTCTCCGAAACGGAGAGATTTGCGAAAAGTTCCAGACATATGTAAACCCGAAGTGTGCAATCCCTGAAAAGATAACAGAGCTTACGGGTATTACGAACGGAATGGTTGCTGATGCTCCGACGATAGAATCAGCGCTCAAAGCTTTTCTCGAATTTGCGGGGGACAGGCCATTTGCGGCGCACAATGCGGATTTTGACATCGGATTTATCTCGCAGGCATGCCATGACCTTAACATTGAGCGCGAGTTCAACTATATTGATACTTTGGAGCTTTCCAGGAAGCTTCTTCCCGATATAAAGAATCATAAGCTCGATACGGTTGCAAAAGAGCTTAAATGTCCGAAGTTTGAGCATCACCGCGCGCTTGACGATGCCGTTACAGTTGCGTTTATTCTGCGTGCTCTCTTTGCGCTTATACGCGAGGGATTTAAGATGACCTCGTCAGCAGAATTGAATGAGCTCACAAAGCTTGCAGGTGGAAACGATAAGATGAACCGATTCCACATGATAATTCTCGTAAAGAACCTCGTGGGTCTCAAAAATCTCTATAAGCTTGTGTCTTTGTCGCATCTCAACTATTATAATAAGCGTCCGATTATCCCAAAACATGAGCTTGAAAAACATAGGGAAGGACTTATTATTGGTTCGGCATGTGAGGCAGGGGAGCTTTACAGTGCGGTTGTTGAAGGCCGCCGCCGCGGAGACCTCTTAAAGCTCGCAGAGTTCTACGATTTCCTTGAAATTCAACCGGTCGGTAACAATGCTTTTATGATTGCAAACGGAATCGCCTCAAACGAGGAGAATATCAGAAACTTCAACCGAACTATTGTAAGTCTCGGTGAAGAACTCGGCATACCTGTTGTTGCAACGGGCGACGTTCATTTCCTTGAGCCACACGATGAGCTTTACCGCCGTGTTATTATGGCAAGTAAGAACTTCTCCGATGCTGACAATCAGGCTCCTCTTTATCTGAAAACCACAAACGAAATGCTTGAGGAGTTTGCATACCTCGGCGAAAAAAAGGCGTACGAGGTTGTTGTTGAGAATACGAATCTCATCGCAGATATGTGTGAGGAAATAAGACCTGTTCCGAAAGGACAGTTTCCTCCGGCTATTGCAGGGTCAAAGGAAGAACTTAAAAAGCTTTGTTATGACAAGGTTGAAGAGTTGTATGGAGATAATCCTCACAGCATAATCAGCGAGCGCCTTGAATATGAGCTCTCCAAGATTCTCGGCAACAATTTTGACGTTATGTACATAATCGCTCAAAAGCTTGTAACCAAGTCTGTTTCGGATGGATACCTGGTAGGTTCACGAGGCTCGGTTGGTTCTTCGTATGTTGCTTTTCTTTCAGGAATCACGGAGGTTAACGCGCTTCCTGCACATTATCGATGTGCAAAATGTAAGCATGTTGAGTTTGACGAGTCAGGTAACTTTGCAACAGGTGCGGACCTTCCGGATAAAGCTTGTCCTGTTTGCGGGGAGAATCTCAAGAAAGACGGTTTCAATATTCCGTTCCAGACCTTCCTTGGCTTTGACGGTGATAAGACTCCTGATATCGACCTCAACTTCTCGGGTGAGTATCAGGCAACCGCACACAGCCAGGTTATTGATCTCTTTGGTGAGGGACACGTTTTCCGAGCGGGAACTATCGGTACCGTTGCAGACAAAACGGCATACGGATATGTTAAGAAATACCTTGATGAAAGAGGTCTTTCTGTTACACGCGCGGAAGAGAACCGAATGACAGCAGGTTGTGCCGGAATTAAACGTACAACGGGTCAGCATCCGGGCGGTGCGATAGTTGTTCCGACTGAATGCGAGATTTACCAATTTACACCGATTCAGCATCCTGCGGATGACAAGGATTCGGATATCATAACGACTCATTTTGATTACCATTCAATCGACGAAAATCTCTTAAAGCTTGATATGCTTGGACACGATGACCCGACGATGATAAAGATGCTTGAAGACTTAACGGGGCTTAATGCACGAGAGATACCGCTTGATGACCCCGAAACTATGAGTATCTTCACATCAATCGCGGCTCTTGGTATAGAAGGCGACGAGCTTCTCGGCGAGACTGGCTCTGTTGCAATCCCAGAATTCGGAACGCACTTTGTCCGCGAAATGCTCAAGGATACGATGCCGACAACGTTCGACGAACTTGCGAGAATTTCCGGTCTTTCCCACGGTACTGACGTTTGGCTTAATAACGCGCAGACGCTCATTCGCGAAGGCGTTGCAACGCTTCGAGAGGTCATATGCTGCCGTGACGATATAATGCTGTATCTTATTGAAAAGGGTGTAGAGAACAAACTTTCGTTCACCATAATGGAAAGCGTCCGAAAAGGAAAAGGCTTAAAACCTGAATGGATAGACGCAATGCGAGAAAATAACGTTCCCGAGTGGTATATAGAGTCGTGCCAGAAAATCAAGTACATGTTCCCGAAGGCTCACGCTGTTGCATACGTTATGATGGCTTTCCGTATCGCATGGTTCAAGGTTCATAAGCCTCTTGCATTCTATGCGGCATACTTCTCGATTCGTGCAAAGGCTTTTGATGCCTCCGTTATGACAAACGGAGACGAAGTCGTTCTCTCAAAGATTGACGAGATCAATGCGATGGAAAAGCCGACCGCAAAGGACGAAAGTATGCTCGTTACGCTTGAAGTCTGCCACGAGTTTTATAAGCGCGGTTTTAAGTTTGAGCCGATTGACCTCTATCGCTCCGAAACCGTAAACTTCCTCGTAACGGAGAACAGCTTAATTCCGCCGTTTACTGCGATTTCGGGTCTCGGCGAGGTCGCCGCGCAGAATATCGTTGATGCGCGCAAGGAAGGGAAGTTTAAGTCCGTCGAAGAAATTCAGACTCGTTGCCCCAAGGTTTCAAAGGGTGTTATAGAGATGCTCGAGAGCAACAATGTTCTCAAAAGCATTCCTGCATCTGCGCAGATGTCATTGTTTTAAATAAAACGGAGGAAGAGATATGGCAAATCGTATCAAAGGTAGCATGACCGAGGGTCCGCTTTTCTGGAATATAATTACATATACAATTCCGATTATCCTTACAAGCGTTCTTCAGCTTCTGTTCAATGCAGCAGACCTTGTCGTTGTCGGCAGATTCTGCGGAAGTATTTCGGTTGGTGCTGTCGGTGCTACGGGCGCACTTACTACGCTTCTTATAAATTTCTTCATCGGTCTTTCTGTCGGCACGGGTGTTGCAGTTGCACAGGCGCACGGAGCAGGGGATGATGAAAGGGTTTTCAAGACTGTACATACGTCAATTCCGCTTGCGCTTTGCTGTGGTATAGTTTTGACTGTTGCAGGTGTATTTTTCTCCGGGCCGCTTCTTGAGCTTATGGGAACTCCCCAAAAGGTTCTTCCGCTTTCAGCGGTTTATATGAAGATATTCTTCTCGGGTACTATCTTTAACCTTGTATATAACTTCGCGGCATCAATACTTAGAGCTTCGGGCGATACGAAAAGTCCGCTCATTTTCCTCAGTATCGCAGGAGTTTTCAATGTAGTTCTTAACATCTTCTTTGTAACCGTATTTCATATGGATGTTGCAGGTGTCGCTCTCGCAACGATTATTTCCCAGGCAATTTCCGCTGTCCTTACAATGATTGCGCTTATGAGACGCGAAGATGCATCCCGTTTCTTCTTCAGTAAGATGCGCTTTTATAAAGATTGTCTCGGAAAGATTCTTAAAATCGGCGTTCCTGCAGGAATACAGAGCTCGCTTTTTGCAATTTCAAATGTGCTCATTCAGTCTTCGGTAAATTCGTTTGGGGATGTTTTTGTTTCGGGTGCTTCTGCTGCGGGCAATATTGAAGGTTTCCAGTATGTAATGATGAATTCATTCTATCAGAGTGCACTTAATTTTACCGGGCAGAATGTCGGTGCGAAGAAGTATGACCGTGTTAAAAAGATTTTCAGAATATGTCTTGCGTCGGTTGTAGTTGTCGGAATAGTTACGGGTGTACTTGAAAATGTATTCGGAAGACATCTTCTTTCGATATATATAACGGATTCTCAGCAAGCGATTGAATACGGTTTGATAAGAATGATGTTGATAGGTCTTCCGTATTTCCTTTGCGGAATAATGGAAATTGCTACGGGCGTTCTTCGTGGAATGGGCGCATCCGTCCAGCCGATGGTGGTATCAATAATAGGTGTCTGCATCTTGCGAGTGGTTTGGGTATATACGATCTTCCGAATCCCCGCATTCCACAATCCTGCGGGACTGTACTCCTCGTATGCAGTTTCGTGGATAATAACATTCTTTACGCAGTATATCCTCTACAAACGGCTTTTGAAGAAAAAAATAAAAGAGCAGGCATAATGCCTGCTCTTTGAATTTGTTTTAGAAAGAATATCCCTCAACACTGTAGTATGCCATGTTTGTCTGACGGACGTCGAGACGTCCGAAGCAAGCGCAAACGGGAACGGAGCTTTTTACCCAGACTGTGTACTGAGTAGCAAGTCCGAGTGTGAATTTCTGCTCTCCCATCGGCTGGTCAAGGCGGATGCAGGTTGTGCGCATTCCGTCGAGTGTAAGCTTGATTCCGCAAACGGGATCCTTATCTTCGAAGATGAAGGAAAGCTCGATATCAGCAGTTTTTCCATTGAGGTTTGTAATCATAAGAGCCTCATGGCCCTCAAACTCGGGGTTATCACCCTTCGGGGGCAGGTATCCGTCACAGAATACCCAATTCTTTTTACCTTTAGACATTATACATTCTCCTTTAAAAATCCAAAAATTCTGCAGGGTTTGTAACGGTAAGGCGAGTGATGTCTTCATCCGACATACCGATGTATGAAAGCATCGGAACCATCGTGCGTGCGATGTGCATAAAGCCGTTGCCGCCATATGTCGCAAGCATCGTCTTGAGGCAGATATCGTTTGTCATAAGAATTCTGTTGCCAAAACCCTTTGCAAAGAGCTTTTGTATCATTTCGGCTCTTTCCATATCATAGGCGAATTTGCCGCGGATTTTACCGTGGTCGCGCGGTGGCATAAAAAATTCCTTGCCGCAGTTGTCAAACTCTATCCATGCGCCCTCATTGAGAAGTGCAAGGCAGTAATCCTCACGCAAATCAACGTCGATATGGTCAATACAGACCTTTGAAATGTCAGTTCCGATGCGCTTTGCAGCTTTTATAATCTCAAGTCCGTTTTCTTCCCAAAGGCTTGTGTGGAAATGAATAGGTGCGCCGGTTTCCTTTGAAGCTGTGAGAGCTGCTTCGACAGATTTCCATTCTGCGGCGGTAATTTCGGCACTCGTTCCGATCTCACCGATAATGCCTGCCTTCATATCTGTACCCTGAATACCTACCATAACATCGCGGATGATTTCATCAGTCATTTCCGTAACGGTCATATTCTTTACTTCATCGGAAAGGGAAGAGTCGGTATAGTGACCGCAACCGCAAAGGATGTTGACACCCGTCGCGTCGCTTATTCTTTTGAGTGCACGGACATCACGGCCGATGTCATCGGGTGTCGCATCGACAATCGTAGCTCCAGCATATTTGCGGAAGAGGATCAGCTCTTCAATTGCTGTTTTCTCATCGGTATATGCCGCGTTTTCGCAGATGTAATACGGGTCAGAAACCATAAGATAGCGGTTTTCCGGTGTAATCTTTCCGTGAAACTCGGGATGCGGCATCTCGTCAACGCAGGAAATCATATCAATCAAGATATGTTCATGCGGAAGCGTAAATCCGAGCTCTTCTTTTTTTATGTTGCCGTTTAATGTATGTATCATAGCTTACTTAAGAAAATCAGGAAGGAACTTATCGTTGTAAGTAGTAACGCGCTCTGCGCCGTTCTTACCGATGATGTAAACGTCCTCAACTCTGAAGGAGCCCCATTCCATGCCCTTGAAGTAAGCGTCGATGCAGATAGCCATGTTCTCTTCAATAACGCGCTTGTTATTGACGGAGAAGACGGGAGCTTCACACTCAAGCATACCTGTGCTGTGGAGACTGCCGTACGGGCAGTAGTCGATGTAGCCATATTTCTCGAGGTAGTCAGTGTATGCGTTGAGAACAACGTCACACGGTGTACCCGGTGTCATAAGTGCAGATGCTGTGTTGAGAGCTTCGTATGCACACTTGATAGCGTCCTTTATTTTCTGCGGCATCTCGCCGAGAACGTAAGGAGTGCAGATAACGCCGTTGTAGCCCTCGTAGCAAGCACCTGCTGCGAGGTTAAGAATTTCGCTCTCCTCAAATTTTCTCATTGTGTTGCGGCACATGCTGATGTAAGAGTTCTTCGGGCCTGTGGATACCATCGGAGCAAATGCCTGAACATCGCTCTCAGCACCGAGGTGGAGAATTTCGCTCTGAAGAAGAGCCTGAACATCGCGTTCAGTCTGACCGAGTGCAATCTGCGGAACAACGCGTGTAAAGGCTTCGCTGATGATTCCGCATGCTTTGCGGATGCAAGCAATTTCAGCAGGGGACTTGATGATGCGCTGTGCGTAGTGCTGATCGTCAAAGTCAACAATCTCTGCACCGTCAAAAACCTTCGTGAGCTTGTTGTAGATAACAGCAGGGAAAGTGAGCTTTCCGATAAGACCGATTTTCTTAACGTTGTACTTGCTCTTGAGTTCCTTGAAATAGCCTTCGAAGTCGAGCTGACCTTCTGTGTCATACTCAAAGCCTGAAACCTCACCGATTTCGGGGAAGATCTTGATGATAGCATCGTCAAGCTGGTTCTTTACTTCTGCATAGTCAAAGCCTGCCTGACCTGCGCAGAGAGTAACCTGGCCGTCAAGCGGAATGATGATAGCTGCACTTTCATTTACAGCGGAAAAGTCTGAAAAGTAGCGTACTGCGGACGGGTCGAGAAGGTTAGAGAAAGCGATGAGCATATCAATGCCTTCTTTTGCCATTACGTGACGAGTGTCCTCAATTCTCTTTAAAAATTCTGATTTTTCAATAACAGGGAAATTGTTCATTATAAAAACTCCTTTCGGTATTTTCTTTAGAATATCATATTTAATAAGTTTTAACAATTCAACTCCTTGCTTAAAGTTTTCAAACTCTTGCTGTTTTTTGCATATTTTGTTCTCCTTGACAGAAAATTGTCTGTTTGTTATAATCAAATTGCGAAAATATTGCAAATCTTGCGCTGTGGGACGGTGAGAATATGGCTGATTTTGTTGTGCTCAAGAAAATAGACTTTCTCGGCGGTGAGGTATTTTCTGATATTGAGAAAGGACACTACGGCGTTTTTTGCCTTGAATACGGTATGGGTGATGCCGAACTCAACGGTGTAGTATGCAGTATAAACGAGGGTGTGGTTTGCCTGATTGCAAGCGATGACACCTTCTCTTTTTCGGCAAAGGAACTCTCGTCTGCAGTATGTATCTGCTTTGATATAGGATGTCTTTCGACGGGCAAGCTTCTTCCTCTTCTTGAGGTTTTCCACGAAAAAGATCGCTTCAGAACGTATAATGAAGAAGACGGGAGCAAACTTGGAAGTCTTGTTTCGAAGATGGAAGAGCTTTCGGAAGCTGCACCTTTTTACTCACAGCTTCTTTATGCGAAGCTTATTGAGCTTCTTTGCCTTCTCAATACGGAGGAATACACGGGGGAACACAGTCGTCGCGGTCGCGAAAAGATTTCGGCAGGCGTAATCCGATACATCAGCGAAAATCTTCAGAACAGTTTTACGCTTGAGGATATAGCGAGCAGTCTGTTCTTAAGCAAGTATTACATGAGCCACATATTCAAGAAGGAGACGGGCGTTTCCGTTGGTGAGATGGTGTTTATAAAAAAGATGGAGTATGCAGATATTTTGCTTTCGTCAGGCGTTCCTGCGCATAGAGTAAGCGAGCTTTGCGGCTTTAATTCATACTCTGCATTCTTCAGAATTTATAAAAGAATCAAAGGTCATTCCCCACAGACAAAACTATCGGAAAAGCGGGGTGTGAGGAAGAAATGACAAAGTCAGGTTGTAACCTCTGTCCGAGAAAATGCGGAGTTAAAAGGTTTGATGGTGAAATTGGATATTGCGGTGTAAGCGACGAAATTAAAATCGGAAGAGCCGCGCTTCATTTCTGGGAAGAGCCGTCGATTTCTGGCGAACGTGGTTCGGGAACGGTTTTCTTTTCGGGGTGTAATCTCGGATGTGTCTATTGTCAGAACAGAGCGATAAGTCAGGATAGAAGCGGAAGAAAAGTAACGGAAGCCGAGCTTTCTGATATTTTTCTCGATTTGCAGAAGCAAGGCGCACACAACATAAATCTCGTCACTCCTACGCATTACGTTCCGCAAATCGCAAGTGCGCTCAGAGTCGCAAAGCAAAACGGTCTTACAATCCCGATTGTATATAACTGTGGCGGATACGAGAGTGTCGAAACGCTGAAAATGCTGGAAGGGTGTATTGATATCTATATGCCTGATGTAAAATATTTTGATAACAGGTGCGCCTTACGCTATTCAAATGCACCGGATTACTTTGAAATCGCAAGCACAGCACTTTCAGAGATGTACCGACAGGTAGGCAAGAACGAATTCTACGAAGACGGAATAATGAAGCGCGGCGTTATAGTTCGACATATGATGCTTCCGGGGCTTCTTTTTGACTCAAAAAAGATAATTGATTATTTGTATAAGGAGTATGGTGACGATATATTTATCAGTATTATGAGCCAATATACGCCGCTTCCGTGGGTTGAGAAATATCCGGAGATAAATAAAAAAATATCGCAGGAATACTATTCTGCACTTGTGGACTATGCTGTGTCAATAGGTGTGAAAAACGCATACATCCAGGACGGGGGAGCGGCAAGCGAGAGCTTTATACCTGAATTCTATAAAGAATAAACCGAGCTGAATTTCAGCTCGGTTTAAATTTTTATTTAGCTCGGCTCTCCGTAGCTTGAGAGCATCGCTTCGTCCATAAGCAAAATGGTCATATCTGTTTCTTTGCCGCTTCGGAAAATCGTTATGGTAACTTTGTCGCCGGCCTTGAAGTTGTCGCGGATTTTCTTGATTTCGGCAGTTGATGAGAGCTTTGTTCCGTTCATCTTTGTGATGACGTCACCGCGTCTGAGACCTTTCCTGAAAGCGTCGGAATGCGGATGAACGTACTCAACGTAAAGTCCTTCAGGAAGTCCGTAGAATGCGGCATCTCGTGCGGAAATGCTCTGACCGTTGATTCCGATTGACGGGCGACCTTTGATGTAACCGTTTGAAATAAGCTCATCAATAATCGGCTTTGCAGTATTTATCGGGATTGCAAAACCAAGACCCTCATAGTAGGAGATACCGACCTTGATTGTGTTGATGCCGATAACCTGACCAAATTCATTGACAAGCGGACCGCCCGAGTTTCCCGGGTTTATGGATGCATCCGTCTGAATAAGGGTCATTGTTCGGTCTTCAATAATTATGTCGCGGTTTATAGCAGAGATTATGCCTGATGTAACCGTGTTCTGAAGCTGGAGTCCTGCAGGGTTTCCGATTGCTATTGCAGGGTCGCCCTGTTCAAGCTTGTCAGAGTCGCCAAATTCTGCGGGAACAAGATTTTTTGCATCTACCTTGATGACTGCGAGGTCAGTTCTTGCATCAGAGCCGATGACACGAGCGTTGTAAGAAGTGCCGTCATCAAGCACTACGTTTATGGCAGTCATGCCCTCTATAACATGGTTATTGGTGATGATGTAGCCGTCAGAGGACATTATAATTCCTGAACCGACAGAAGAGGAAGAAAAGCTGTTTGCACTCTGACCTATAACGCCGACAACAGATGTGCGTACTTTCTGCGAAATCTGCTTGACGGTGAGAGCACCTTCGGTCGTTTTTGCGCCTTCGGACATCGGAGACTCATTCTGAATGAGATGTTCTTCTGTCTTGCCTCCGGAATCCGACTCGTCAGGAATGCTATCAAGCGGTTCTTCACTGAAGAATGACGGCAGAGGCTTTTTGAAAGAGGAGTTGTTGTCTCTTATGAGAGTTGATATAAAGAAGATTGAAGCTGCAAGGTAAAGTGCACCGAAAATGCATATCAGAACAATAATCCAGCCCGGTGTTTTCTTTTGCTTGTGTTGCATATTGACATACCTTTCTCGTGGCTCGGGCTCAACTGCAGATTCTGGCTCGAAAACTTTATGTTCGGGCTCTGTGTTGAAAGGTCTGTTTTGAGACTCCGAAGATTCGTTAGCATCCGTGTTTTCGGCGGTGTTCTCATCGCCGAGAGGGGATGTGTTTTCCTTGCTTTCGGAGTTTTCGTTGTAAAAATCGTTGTTCATAAAAAAACCTCCATTTATACTTGCTTTGTAATTTGTGTCGGGATAGTGAAAGAAAATTCCACCGTGCCGTCATCAGATGTTGCTTTTATTTTTCCGTTGTGCTGGCTGATAATTGTTTTGGCTATATACAAACCAAGACCGAGACCGGATTTATCTCGTGAGCGAGAACGGTCCGCTTTGTGAAACCGGTCGAAAATGTAGGGGAGTTCTCCTTTGGGGATTTCCGAGCCGTAGTTTTTCGATGAGAAAGTGAGATGGTTTCCTCGCTGGGAAACTGAAATGTCAATCTGTGAGCCGTTAATAGAGAACTTCAGGGCGTTGTCAATCAGATTGTAAATCGCCTGATAAAGGGAATCTTCATTTGCAGTGATTGAGACTGAATGGCCTGGAAGTTCAACGTTTATACTGATTTCTCGTTCCTCGGCTTTCTTTTCAAAGCTTTCGCACACATGCACGACGAGTTCGCAAAAATCAAAGGTCGAGCTGCTCTCGGAAACATTTTTTGATTGGAGAACCGTAATTTCAAGCATACGGCTTACGAGGCGCGAAAGTCTGTGAACTTCCTCGGAAACAATTTGCAGATAATGATCTTCTCGCTCTTTTGGAACAGTGCCGTCGAGTATGCCGTCAACAAAGCCCGTTATTGATGTCATAGGGGAGCGAAGCTCATGGGAGACATTCGCAATAAAATCTCGCCTTAAGTCCTCTGACTTCTCGAGAGAATCTGCCATGTTGTTGAATGCCTGTGTCATTTCGCCGATTTCGTCATTTGACTGAACGGGAACTCGTGTAGAGAAATCTCCTCGTGCAAAGCGTGCCGATGCGGTCGAAATTTGCTTTATCGGACGCGTCATCTTTCTTACAATAAAGTACGAAACAACGGCCGCGAATATGAATACAATAAGAGCAAGGAGTGTAAAAAGATTTCTTACGTAGTTCATAAGGACCGTTACACTCTCTATTGAGGTTGTAACATAGACATAAGCGATTGGTTCTGAAAGATCTCCTCTTGCAGTGAGGCCTACGGTGTAGTTGTTACCGCCATAAAGACCGCCCATCGTTCCGGTAGCTGTAAAGATTTCGGTATTTGAAGTTCTGCTTAAAATGTCAGGGGAGACGGTTGCGGTCATATAACTTGTGCCGAATCTGTCAGATGTGAGAACGATTTCTCCGTTTGCGTTACAGACGATAATGTGTATTTTTCCGTCTGTCGACATTGAAGAGAGGAAACTTCTCATCATCTGCTCGCGCGAAAAAGAATGACTGTAAAAAAGATCTTCCGTCATTTCCGAAACCCTTGTTGCGGCGCGCTCAAGTGATGCGTGCTTTTCGGAGATGGAATAGTTATACATCAGAGCAGAAAGAAATATGCCTATGATGAAAAGGCACGAGACAAGGGGAAGTGCTATCATTAAATAATACTTATAAAACAGCTTCACTTATAACACCCTCAGTCGTTTGCCGTAATCTCAAACTTGTACCCGACACCCCAGACAGTGGAGAGTGACCACTGTTCACTTGCGCCGTTAATCTTTTCGCGAAGACGCTTCACGTGAACATCAACCGTTCTTGAATCACCGAGGTATTCAAAACCCCATACATCGTCGAGAAGCTGGTTTCTTGTGAAAACCCGATTCGGGTGTGATGCGAGAAAGTACAGAAGCTCGAGCTCTTTTGGTGGCATTTCAACCTTCTTGCCTCCGATAAGAACTTCATATGCAGACATGTTGATAACGAGGTTGTGAAAGATTATGGCATCCGTTGTGGCGGAACTTTCTGCAGCATTTCCGCCGTAGCGTCGGAGCACCGCGTGGATACGGGCAATGACTTCCTTCATGTCAAACGGTTTTGAGATGTAGTCATCAGCGCCAATCTCAAGCCCTGTGATTTTGTCAACTGTCTCATCCTTTGCTGTCAACATGATAATCGGGGTCTTGTCTGTTTTTCTTATCTCGCGGCAGACCTCAAACCCGTCCATCTCGGGAAGCATTATATCAAGCAGGATAAGGTCGGGGTGGATGCTGTGAAATGCATTGACGCCCGTTTTACCGTCTGATGCTATTGTGACGTCGAAGTTATCTTTTTCGAGATAAAGACGTATCAACTCGGCAATATTCGGGTCATCTTCGATTATAAGGATATGTGTCGGCATACCGAATCCCTCCTTTACTTAATTATATTATACACAAAAAAGATGTGAAGTGGTGAATAATTTGTAAATCGTTGCAAATTTTTTCTGAAATACAGTTGCGGAAATTTTTAAATATGATATAATATAACAAAAAGAAAATAAAATTTCTTCGGGGCGGGGTGAAAATCCCCACCGGCGGTAAAGCAGATTTTCTGACGAGCCCGCGAGCGAGAGCTGAGTTCGGTTTTATTCCGACGCCGACGGTATAGTCCGGATGTGAGAAGAATGTATATAAAAGCACAGCTGTGCTTTTTGTTGGTGCCTCGATATATCTGTATATCGGGGATTTTTTATTTTTGGAGGATTTGCTTTATGAAAAAGACAACTTGGATGGTAAAGGTCGCAATGCTCTCGGCAGTATCGGTAGTGCTTATGCTTTTTGAATTTCCTCTGCCGTTTCTGGCTCCACCGTTCTATGAGTTTGATTTTTCGGAGGTACCTGTGCTTCTCGGAACATTTGCACTCGGTCCACTTGCAGGAGTTGTTATTGAACTTATAAAAGTTCTTCTGAATCTCCTCATAAACGGAACAATAACCGGCGGAGTAGGTGAGGCGGCAAACTTTGTTGTCGGCGTTGCATACGTATTACCGGCAGGTCTTATTTACAGAAAATGCAAGACAAAGAAGGCGGCAGCCCTTGGTATGCTTGTAGGAAGTGTGGTTATGGTAACACTTGGTGCTTTTATCAATGCCTACATCCTCATACCTGCATATGGAAAAGCGCTCTCAATGCCGATGGACGCATTTGTTGAGATGGGGCATGCGATATATCCGTCAATCGACAGCCTTGCAAAGCTTGTTATTTTCTGCGTAGTGCCGTTCAATGCGTTTAAGGTAATCGTTGTTTCACTTGTAACTCGCTTTATCTACAAACCGCTTCGCCCGATTTTAAAAGGAAAACAGTAATAAAAAAGACTTCCGATGGGAAGTCTTTTTTATAAATATATGTAGTGTAAAAGTTGACAGAATGAAACAATATATGGTAATATAGTATTATATTGGGTAAATGTTTATTATGCACGGAGGTTTTTGACATTGAGTGCTAAAATGACCACAACAGAATACGGTAATGAAAGTATATCTACCTTAAAAGGTGCTGACCGAGTCAGAAAACGCCCATCTGTCATCTTCGGATCTGACGGGCTTGACGGTTGTCAGCATTCCGTGTTTGAAATTGTTTCAAACTCTATCGACGAGGCGCGCGAGGGTCATGGCGATACCATTATTGTTACGCTGTATGAAGACCATTCGATAGAGGTAGAGGATTTCGGCCGCGGTTGTCCTGTTGATTATAATCAGACTGAAGGTCGTTACAATTGGGAGCTCGTTTTCTGCGAACTCTACGCCGGTGGTAAATATAAAAACAACGAGGGAGAAAACTATGAGTACTCTCTCGGACTTAACGGTCTTGGTGCTTGTGCTACGCAGTACAGTGCCGAGTATATGGACGTTACGGTCTGGAGAGACAATAACAAGTATTCTCTCCACTTCGAAAAGGGAGAGAACGTAGGCGGACTTAAGACTGAACCTGCAGACAGAAAGAAGACAGGCTCACGCATAAAGTGGAAGCCTGATATCGAAGTTTTTACTGATATCAACATTCCTGCAGAGTTCTTTGTTGACGTCTTAAAACGTCAGGCGGTTGTCAATGCAGGTGTAAGCTTCAAGTTCCGTCAGCAACGCGGAGGAAGCTTTGAGACAACTGAATTTAAATATGAAAACGGAATATCCGATTATGTAGAGGAGCTTGCAGGGGAGACACCGCCGATTACAAAACCGAGATTTATCTCGTGCGAAAGACGAGGTCGCGACCGTGACGACAAGCCTGAGTATAAGGTAAAAATCTCTGCGGCGTTCTGTTTTACGAATACCGCTCCGCGTATTGAGTATTACCATAACTCCTCTTGGCTTGAATATGGCGGTGCACCTGACAAGGCAGTCAGAAACGCCTTTGTTTACGCGGTGGACAGCTTCGCAAAGCAGAACAATAAATACCAGAAAAACGAGAGCAAGATAAGCATTGTCGATATTTTTGACAGCTTGTTGCTTGTTTCAAACAACTTCTCAACAATAGTTTCTTACGAAAATCAGACTAAAAAAGCTGTTACAAATAAGTTCATTCAGGAAGCTATGACTGAATTTCTGCGCGAACAGCTTGAGATTTACTTTATAGAGAATAAAGACGAAGCTATGCGCATTTGCGACCAGGTGCTCATAAACAAACGTAGCCGTGAAAGCGCAGAAAAAGAACGTCTCAATATCAAGAAAAAGCTCACGGGCAACCTTGATATGACGAACCGTATCCAGAAGTTTATCGACTGCCGAACAAAAGACCGTGAGCGTCGCGAGCTCTACATCGTAGAGGGCGATTCAGCGGCAGGCGCGTGTAAGCAGGGAAGAAGTGCCGAGTTCCAGGCAATTATGCCTGTCCGCGGTAAGATTCTTAATTGCTTAAAGGCCGATTTTGGAAAGATATTCAACAGCGATATCATAGTTGACCTCATAAAGGTCCTCGGATGCGGAGTTGAAGTCCAGAGCAAGAAGAACAAGGATTTGTCTTCCTTTGACCTCGCAGGTCTTCGTTGGAATAAGGTCATCATCTGTACTGATGCCGACGTTGACGGTTTCCAGATAAGAACGCTTATCCTTACGATGATTTACCGCCTTATGCCGACTCTTATTGACGCGGGTTATGTCTATATCGCAGAGTCTCCACTTTATGAGATAAACTGCGGAAATGACACGTATTTTGCTTATTCCGATTCTGAAAAAACTGATATTACTGCGAAGCTTGAGGGCAAGAAATACACCATCCAGAGAAGTAAGGGTCTCGGTGAAAACGAGCCTGATATGATGTGGGAGACGACTATGAATCCCGAATCACGCCGCCTTATAAAGGTTGTGCCGGATATGGCTCAAGCGGCAGTCGCTGAGATGTTTGATCTTCTCCTTGGCGATAATCTTGCGGAAAGAAAGAGATTTATTGCGGAAAACGGCTGGAAGTATCTTGATGAAGCAGATATATCTTAACGGAAGGGGGAGATAAATTTGGCAAGAAAGAAGAAAACAGAAGAAAAAGAGCATAAGGTTTTCGGCCTCAGCGCCGAGGTTGTTGAGCAACAGATAACCGAGACTCTTGAAAAAAACTATATGCCGTATGCCATGTCGGTTATCATCTCCCGTGCCATTCCGGAGATAGACGGTTTTAAACCGTCCCACAGAAAGCTCCTTTACACGATGTACACGATGGGGCTTTTAAACGGTGCGAGAATCAAGTCTGCAAACGTCGTTGGACGAACAATGCAGTTAAACCCCCACGGTGATGCGGCGATATACGAAACGATGGTCCGCCTCTCACGAGGAAACGAAGCTCTTAATTTTCCGTTTGTAGATTCAAAGGGAAACTTTGGTAAGGTTTACTCTCGTGATACGGCATACGCCGCCTCGCGTTATACCGAGGTTAAGCTTGCGCCCATCTGTGCCGAGCTTTTCAGGGATATAAAGGACACGGTCGATTTCGTTCCGAACTATGATAACACTCTCGAGGAGCCGACGCTTCTCCCGACGGAGTTTCCGAATATTCTCGTTTCGGCAAACACGGGTATTGCTGTCGGTATGGCATCCAATATATGCGGATTCAATCTCTCCGAGGTATGTCGCACGACCATCGAGCTTATACGAAATCCCGAACACGATATTTCATCAACTCTTCTCGCTCCGGATTTTCCGACAGGCGCGGAAATAGTTTACGAGAAGGACGAAATTGAGAACATATACAGAACGGGAAGAGGCTCATTCAAGCTTCGTGCCCGCTGGAAGTACGATAAGCCAAATAACCTCATAGAGGTTTTCGAAATTCCTTATACAACTACGGTAGAAGCTATAAAGGATAAGATTGTAGAGCTTGCAAAAGCGGGAAAGCTTCGCGAGGTTTCTGACGTCAGAGACGAATCGGATAAGGAAGGTCTTAAGCTTGCAATCGAACTCAAACGCGGAACTGACCCGGAAAAGCTTATGCAGAAACTCTATAAGCTCACGCCGCTTATGGATTCTTATTCCTGCAACTTCAACGTCCTTATCGGAGGAAACCCGATGGTGCTCGGCGTTCGTGAGCTTTTGGGTGAGTGGACTGCATGGCGTTCGGAGTGTGTAAAGCGCCGAATCTTTGCAGAGCTCGGACGAAAGAGGGACAAGCTCCATAAGTTAAAAGGTCTTAAGAAAATTCTTCTTGATATAGATCGCGCAATCGCAATCATCCGCGAGACGGAAGAGGAGAGCGAGGTCGTGCCGAACCTTATGATAGGCTTCGGTATCGACGAGATTCAGGCAGAGTTCGTCGCGGAAATCAAGCTCCGCAACATAAATAAAGAGTACATCTTAAAGCGCGTCGCAGAGACGGATGAGCTATCTCGCGAGATTGACGAGCTTGAGGATATCCTCGCAAGCAAGACGAAGATCAAGAATCTCATCATCAAAGGCCTTGAGGAGATTATCAGGAAATATGATGCTCCGAGAAAGACGCAGATTATCTACAGCGAAGAAGTAGAAGAGTACAACGAAGAGGAAACCGTCGAAGATTATCCGGTACACGTTTTCCTTTCAAAGGAAGGCTATTTCAAGAAGATAACTCCGCTCTCGCTCCGTATGGGTGGCGAGCAGAAGTATAAGGAAAACGACTCATTGCGTGATACACTTGAGATGACAAATCGCGGCGAACTTATGTTCTTTACTGACAAATGTCAGGTATATAAGGCGCGTCTTTCCGAGTTTGCGGATACAAAGGCGAGTGTTCTCGGTGACTATCTGCCGTCAAAGCTCGGTATGGATGAGGGAGAGCAGGTTGTATTTATGTGCAACCCGGGTGATTATAAGTCGCATCTTATCTTCGTCTTTGAAAACGGTAAGGTAGCACGTGTCGAGCTTTCGTCCTACGAAACAAAGACAAACAGAAAGAGACTTACGGGTGCATACTGTGAAAAGAGTCCGCTCGTTGCGGCGTTTGTGATAAGCGAGGATGAAGAGTTTGTAATGTACTCTACAGAAAATCGCGCACTTATTTTCCATACGGCGCTCCTCGCACCGAAGACATCGAGAAACACACAGGGCGTAGCGGTTATGAAGCTCAAGCCCAAGTACGTCGTAAAGCATGCTTGCCGCAAGGATGCGTCAACGATAAAAGATGCATCGCGCTATAAGGTAAGAACGCTTCCTGCAGCGGGAGCGCGCCTTACGGACGATGAGCGTCTTGATGAGCAGATTTCATTATTCTAAATAAAAAACCGCTTGTCTGCAGACAAGCGGTTTTTTATTTATTTTACGAGTTCATCTATAAACAAGAATTCAAAGCCGTTTTTGGCAACCATTTCGCATGCCTTTAGAATACTCGGTCCGTAGTGCGGTTGGTACGCGAGATAGTCGGGATAGAAGTACTGCTCGTGTGTTGCAAAACCGAAGAACTCCTCGTTCATATAAGGCGCGAAGTCGCTCTCAATTTCATCATATGGAATGAGGTTAAGAGCGAAGAGTGCAAATTCCTTGAAATGCATTCCCGTTTCTTCATCATAAATCGTTTTAAGTCCCTTTGACTCTTCAACCTGTTTGCTTGTAAGGTGATTGTACGCGCAAATTGAGTTTGCTATTGCGGTGTCGCGGCTGTCGCGCGTGAATACATTTGCTTCGGGTTGGCGGTTGTTGAGAAGACGCATTGCGTGCCCGTAGGGGAGGGAGGTAGGGTCTCCGTTATATTCTGAAACCTCTCCGACGGTGACGTTTGCAATCTTTGCACCGCAGTCGCGGAGTGCAAGGATGCCATCGCGGCTTATTGGCATCCAGTGCGGGCAGATTCCGTATGCGAATGATTTTTCGCCTGCAAATCGGAAAACCTCGCGCTGTGTATCCTTAAAAAGCTTATATACATCTTCATACTTTGCATTGAGGTGAGGATAGTCGGGGAACTCTTCCTTTGCGTGGAAAGAGAGCTTCAGCCAATCGGAAGCTGCTTCCCATTCTGCCTTGTAGGCATCGGTGACATCGGCAAGGGAGAATTCGTCCATGCCGTAGAAATAGCTCGTTCTCCAGAAAAGATTGAGCTGAATTTTAGCACCGTACTTGTCGTGAGCTTCTTTGAGCATTTTGAGGAACGGATTATCAAAAAGAGACTTTGGCTTCTCACGCGTAAGATTGCGAAGAGTCCATATAACATCGTCAATATAAAAATACGTTTTCTTATTCATGAATTTTCTCCACTTTTTTATGCTTCTACAATAATCGGGAGAATCATCGGGCTTCTCTTGAACTTCTGATATAGGAAGTCGGACATCTTCCCCTTAATCGTGTTTTTCATTGATGCCCAATCCGTGCGCTTTGAGTTGAGGCAAGATACTACAATGTCATTTGTGAAGACACGAAGCTCTTCCATGATATCCTCGGCTTCCTTAACGTAGATAAATCCGCGTGATACGATATCAGGGGGAGAGATAAGCTTTCCTGTTTCGGCATCAATCGAAATGACAACGGTGATGATGCCGTCTGTGCCAAGCTGTTTTCTGTCGCGGAGGACAACTGAACCGACATCTCCGATTCCGGAACCGTCGATGAGGATTTTACCTGACGGAACGGCTGTGCCGTATTTTGCACCTTTTTCGGTGAACTCAATAACCTTACCAATGTCGGAGACAAAAACGTTCTTCGGCTTTACACCCATCTTGACTGCAAGGGCCTCGTGAGCCTTGAGATGACGGTATTCACCGTGTATCGGAATAACGTATTTCGGGTTTGTGAGCGCAAGCATGAGCTTGAGCTCTTCCTGACAGGCGTGTCCGGAAACGTGTACTTCTGCAAGCTTTTCGTAAATAACCTCAGCGCCCTTACGGTAAAGCTCGTTGATAACGTTGCTTACTGCCTTTTCGTTGCCGGGGATCGGGCTTGCAGAAATAATAACGCGGTCGTTTGGCATAATCTCGATTTTCTTATGCGCTGAAAAAGCGATACGGTAAAGACCTGACATTGCTTCGCCCTGTGAGCCTGTTGTGATGATGCAGGTTTTGTGCTTCGGATGCTTGCTAATAGTGTTTAGGTCAACGAGAACGTCGTTCGGAATATTGAGATAGCCGAGGTTCTTTGCGACCTCCATGATATTCTCCATGCTTCTTCCGCTTATCGCGACCTTTCTGCCGTATTTGACAGCTGCAGAGATGATCTGCTGAACGCGGTGCACGTTTGAAGCAAAGGTTGTAACGATAATGCGCTGTTTGCAGTCCTTGAAAAGGGCTTCGAAGGTGTCGCCGACGGTGGATTCCGAAAGGGTGTAGCCCGGGCGCTCAATGTTTGTGGATTCACCCATAAGTGCGAGAACTCCACGTTTTCCAAGCTGACCAAGACGTGCAATGTCCATCATTTTTCCCTGGATAGGGGTGATGTCGAGCTTGTAGTCGCCGGTGTGGATTACTGTTCCGAGCGGAGTTTTGATTGCGAGAGCAACAGCATCTGCAATTGAGTGGTTGACGTGAATCATCTCAACCTCAAAGCTTCCGATTTTGATTTTATCTCCCGGAGACGAAATTTTGATTTTTGTCTTTGAAAGCAGGTTGTGTTCCGAAAGCTTCTGGTTAATTATGCCGGCAGTAAGCTTTGTCGCATAAATCGGTGCATTTATCTCACGAAGAACATAAGGGAGTGCTCCGATATGGTCTTCGTGACCGTGGGTGATTATGATTGCGCGGATTCGGTTTTTATGTTTTTTGAGGTAGGATATGTCCGGAATAACGAGGTCGATTCCGAGCATATCGTCGTCAGGAAATGCGAGACCGCAGTCAACGATGATTATCTCTCCTGCATACTCATAAACATACATATTCTTTCCGATTTCATTTAGTCCGCCAAGTGCGAAAAATTTTAGTTTTTGTGCCATATTTCTTATGAATCTCCTATCTTTTATTATTCAATATACAACGAAACTGCTATGTAGGAGAGCATATAGAAACACACCAAAAGAAGCGCCTGCAAAATAACAGGACGCGAGCTCTTTTAGCAACGGCAGCAACCACAAATCAGCATACCCCACTATACTGATGAGAAAGTGCCATCACGGCGTGCAACATATGCACTCTTAATTATGAAGTTTATATATAGTAATTCCGAAGAATAAAGACGAAGTAATTAAGTTAATTATAACACCTTGTGAAGAAAAAGTCCAGTTTTATTTATCGGGGGAATTATCCATAGTGCTTGCTTTTTCGACAAAGAGATTGCAAAGCTCGGAGGCAATCTCCTCATTCATTCCTTCTCCCGTAATGCGCAGAGAGCTTGCAGAATGTGAGGGGCGGATGTTTACCCAACCTCCGTCTGTGCATATGCGAAGACTTCCTGTATTTTCACTGTACATATCCCGACACGCATCTGAAAGCTTTTCAAGGAGAAGTTTGCGGTCGCCGCGAAGCCCAACTTCGCGAGAGATAAGGGTGAAATCTGGGAGTGCTGAAAAGAGCTTTTCGGCGGTTGTGCCACTGTCAGCAATGTGGCTGAGAAGTGCTACGGCATCGCCGATTGCATTACACAGTATTTCTTGTGATATATATATTTCACGTGCTGTTGCATCGCGTCCGATGCGGAAAATACGTCCGTCATATTCGTTTGCAATCTGTTCGACTATCCCGGGAGCGTCAGGGGGAACAGCAAGAGACTTTTCGCCGGATGCAAAGTGAAGAAAAACGCAAGCGGCACTGACGTGTGCATCGTCATACCAACGACCGTTTTCGTCACGCAGAAAAAGTCTCATTCCGTCATCTGAAACAGAAAGCTCGCATATTCCGTGCTTTGGATTTATAACTTCACCCCCGCACGAAGAAATCACGCTTTTTAAAGTTTGTACAGCGGAAGAAGTTCCCGAAACTGCGACCTTGAAATGAGAAAGTGCACCGCGCTTTGACATTGCGGCGGTAAAAACATCAAGTGTACCTAAAATCGACTTTGGCATGATAACATCGGCAAGTCCAACATAGCGTGAGGTGGGACTTCTATTAATCTGTTGCTTGGTATTTTCGTCAATTGGAAGACCAAATTTGTCGGTTATCCGAACGCAAAACCTGTGACCGTCGTTTTCAAAGAAAACCATAAGGTTAAAAAGATACGACCGTGCGAGGTATGAAGCCGCGGCAAAGAAACAAGAGCCAAACTCGGTGACTTGTGCGCCTGATGCGGCGGCACCGGAGACAAAAGCTCCCGCAAGCAGGCGGCATATGGTGCAGTCGGAATAACCTACGGCAATCCTTGCGGCCACACCTGCTGAAGCCTTGCCGAGTTCCATTGCAAGGTCTATCGTTATCTTATCTGCGCTTCCGCATATTTCGCCGAATTCATCAAAAAAGATTTCACCGGATTCTTTTGCGGGGGCTGCACTTGCGTGGAAGATATCAGTTCTCATATTTTGTACCTCCTTTTATAAAAGCATCCCCCGAAAATGGAAAAAATAAACAAAGAAAGCTGAGAATTTTCTCAGCTTTCTTTGTTTGAATTACGGTCTTGGCACGCTTGTGGTGTTATAAATGCTTATGAACTTCAGTGCATACAAGTCGCAGACGATATAGCGCTCAAGATCGGGTTGGTAGAGCGTTAAGAAGTTGGTTCCGACCTTTGCAAGAATTCCGTCTTTTGTTTCAATAATCTGGGTTCCTATCAAAAAGTCGCACGAAACGTAATAGCCGATAGCGGTCTGGAGCTGCTCACCAAGCATTTCTATCTGGTTTGAAGGCTGACCCTGCGCGTTAAAATCCGCTCTTTGGTTATTCTGAAAGAAATTAGAATTTCTGCCTGAAAAATCCATATAATCTCTCCTTATGCTAAGTATTTGAATATGCGTCTGTCGGATTATAGAAGCAATGCTCGCCGACTCTTGTTACGAAAACACCGACGGAGCTTGGAAAGTTCTCGCGGCATTCGGGTGAGAATGGGTTAAAAAACCACAGAGCTTCGCCGAGAGGGTAAAGTCTGTTTCCGGCTATCGCCCAATCGGCAATATCGTAATGTATCTGTTCCGGATTCATGTTGTATATGTTCTGCGGATTATAGCGATTGTTGAAGTAGTCGGTTGCACAGTCAAACTGCCCCGGTTGGAAGATTATGTTGCGGATATTTTGCTTTCCAACCCTTGCGTATTCGCCGTCAGGTACATAAACGCGATTCATTATAACACTTGCAACGGCCTGCATACCCGTATCGCCTTCGCCGCCTGCCTCGCATTGTATAAGTCGCGCGAGAAGCTCTCTGTCGGAAAAAGCCATAAGCATCGCTCCTTTACATAAGCATTTTATGCGAATAGGGAAGAGCAGTTAACACACTGCAAGTACAAAAAAATAAGCGCTGTGAAAAATCACAGCGCTTAATAAATGAGTTTAAATTACTTGCGAACCTTCTCTGCAGCGTTCTTGATACCGAGGATGATGTTATCAAGGTCTGTCTTTGTAAGACGCGGATGATGCGGAGTGTTGAGCTCGCGGCGGTAGAAGAACTCTTCAGCGTTCGGGCAGATGTCCTGAGCATAGCCGAGTTCCTTGAGAGATGAGAAGTGGTATGTCGGCTGATAGT
>JAZQSI010000092.1:0-9728 GCA_045629985.1 Eubacteriales bacterium | reverse complement strand
CAGTCGGGGTATTTGTTCATGTATTCAATTGCTCTGTCAAGACGGTCGGAGAGCGTGCGCGACGGTGTTTCGCCGTTTATGCCTGCCCCAAGGACTATGACATAATCGCATGGAGCGTCCGTATCTCCATTGATATCTGAGAAAACGAGACCGCTGAGAACTGCGACAAATGCAATGCCGATAATGGCGAGTGCAGTTATGACCTTTCTCGTTTTCGGGAGGTTATTCGCCGTAAGGCTCATAAAGAGGAAATATGCGCCGAGAACGCCGATAAGAAGACCGAGAAAGCTGTAGCCGATAAGGCAGAATGCAAAGAAAAAGGCAAAGACGAAACAGACAACGGATAAAATGGTGAATGTCTTTTTCATTATTTCTTATAAGGGTCTGCATATACTGCAGGCATTCTTCTCTTATGCTCGCTTCGGGAGTGGTAACGGTTTATAATTTCCATGTCTTCTTTCGTTGTTTCTCCCTCAAGGAGGAATTTGTCGATGCTTGCATAGGTTATGCCCATTTCAGCTTCGTCTGTCTGGCCGTCAAAGAGACCGCCTGATGGCGCCTTTTCGATAATTGAAGCAGGCGCACCGAGATAGCGGAGAAATTCATAAATTTCCGTAACGGTGAGGTCGTAAATCGGGTTGAAGTCACTCGCTCCGTCACCGTGCTTTGTGAAGTAGCCCATATATGTCTCGCTTCGGTTGCCTGTTCCTGCAACGAGGCGTCCTTCAGCCGCCGCGATGGTGTAGAGCGTTGTCATGCGGAGACGCGGTGCGATGTTTGCAAGAGCCATATTGTTGAGTTCCGAAATCCCCTCAAGCGATGCGAGGACGGAGTTGCGGACATCCGTAAGGTCGACCGTTCTTGTTTCAATATTAAACATACGAGCAACCTCGAGCGCATCGTCAAGGTCCTCACCGTAATTTCTTTTAGAGTGGCAGGGCATCTGAATTCCAACGGTGTTGTCGCACGCTTTTTTGCAAAGTATGCTCACCAAGGCACTGTCCTTACCGCCACTATTTCCGAAAATGATGCCTTTAGCACCGCTTTCCTTTAAAAGATTTTGTATAAATTCAACTCTTGCCTTGAGTTCGTGTTCATAATTTCGCATAAAAATTTCCTCCACATTGTTATAAAAGTATTATATCACTGCACTCCCAAAATATCAATTACCAAAATGTTTAGAAAAAACGCTTTCGGGTGAAAATATAACGGGTGGTTTTATTGAAAAAATGTATTTTTCTATGCGTGCTGATTGCGATTCTCACACCCGCTGTCAGCGGTGAGGGCATCGTGTGGGATTATTATCTCCGAAATCGCGAGTTTGCGGTTATGAAAGAAAAGGTGAATATACTACCAAATACGCTCCGCATGAACCTTACAAGAGGGGAATACGGCTCGCTTCATGCAGACGTTACACCAAATGCGAAACTTTGCGAAAAACTCTCGTGGAGACTTGTGAGAAATACAGGTGCGGTTGAGATTTACCCAAGCGGTGAGACTTGTTCGGTGTACGGATTAGCGGCAGGGGAAGAAACGGTGGAAATAGCGCTTGACGGAAAAAAGAGCGTAAAGGTTGACATCACCGTCACAGAGCCTCGTGAGATACAGATTAGGTCGTTTGAACTTGAGGAAGAACCCGAACGCGAGTCTCTATTTACCGCGGCGCTTGTTTCGTGGCTTGCGCGAGGCTTTTTTATGGCGTCCCTTGCCATTCTGTTTGCTGTGGGAATTCTCATGTGGAAGAAAAGGAGAGGAGATTAAATGGGAGAGAAAACGAAATATGCAATCTCGGGAATTTTTGCAGGGATAGCAAACGGGCTTTTCGGAGCCGGCGGGGGAATGGTGCTTGTACCGATGTTTATACGCCTTTCAAAAATGGAAGAAAAGCGCGCGTTTGCAACCTCAATTGCGGTGATACTTCCGCTCTCAATTGTTTCCGCCGTGGTGTATTTCTTAAAAGGCGAGTTCGATTTAACTGCGGCACTTCCGTTTGTAATCGGCGGTGCGGTTGGTGGCTTTGTAGGGGGCAAGGTTTTCAAAAAAGTGCCTGCAAGAGCTTTGAGAGCAGGGTTTGCACTCTTTATGATTTATGGCGGAATACGTCTTGTTATGAGGTGATGGGATGAAGTTTTTACTTGATACGGCAATTGGCGCGGTGACGGGGATAATAAGCGGCTTCGGTGTCGGAGGAGGAACGCTCCTCGTTCTCTACCTGACACTTTTCGGGAAAGAGTCACAGCTCACGGCGCAGGGAATAAATCTTATATATTTTATACCATGCGCAATACTCGCACTTATCTCGCACATAAAAAATCGGCAGGTTGATTTTCGCGCATGGCTCATCTCGGGAAGTTTCGGAACACTCGCGGCGCTTCTTTCTGCATACGTCGCAACGCGGCTTGATACAACACTTCTCGGTCGCATATTCGGCGCATTTCTTGCGATTGCAGGCACGTGGGAAATTATTTCGGTTACTAAAGAAAAAAGACTTGAAAAGAGGGGGAGGTGAGCGTATAATGTAGGGGAAAACAAAACTTGAGGTGAATGAAATGGGAAATTTAAAAGCAGGTTTTGCAAGAATTGACATTACCCCTCCGCTTGGAACAACATTAGAAGGCTATTTTGAAACAAGATACGCTGACGGCATCCTCGACCCGCTCTGCGCGACAGCTGTTGCGTTCAATGACGGTGAGAAGAGCGCAGTCGTAATCAGTATAGATCAGATTGGACTCAACAAACACTTTATGAAGCTCATAAAGGAAGAAATCGGAAAAAATACAGACCTTCCCGAAGAGGCAATTTTCATCCATTGCACTCATATCCACACAGGTCCGTGTATTGCAGGTGGGGCAACAAAAGCAGGAGAATGGGCAAATCCGTCACATGCGGAAACTCTCATCAAAAAGGTATCCGATGCGGCACGCCTTGCACTCGATGACCTTGCTCCTGCCCAGATGAGTTACACTCGCGGCGAAGCAAAGAACGTTTCGTTTGTCCGTTGTTTCATTATGAAGGACGGTACTGCACGCACAAACCCCGGTCGTCTTGACCCCGAGATTGACTATCCGCTCGACGAGCCGGATAACAATTCTTCGCTTCTCATCATAAAGCGCGAGGGCAAACCCGAAATCGGCATCGTAAACTTCCAGGTTCACCCCGACGTTGTCCACGGTACAAAGTTCTCGGCAGACTTCCCGCACTTTGTCCGTGATACTTATGAAACAATCATCCCGAACTCTCTCTGTATGTACATAAACGGTTCCCAGGGCGACTCCAATCATTGCGACTGGTTCCTTCCGCTTGATAAGTGCTTTGACGGCTATGACCGCGCACGTTATATGGGAAGAAAAATTGCAATGAGCGTTATCGCAGACTATGAGCTTGCGACACCGCTTTCCGGCGAGAAGATTTCTTATAAGAAGCGCGACCTCACGGTTAACTACAACAAGGGCACTCCCGAAGAGGTTGATGCAGCTCGCGAGGTTGCAAAAATCCGAGCTGAAAAGGGAATCGAAGCTGCGAAAGAGTATATGGCAGAAAAGCTCTCCCGTGAGGGAAAGAGAGTTGACCACTTCTCTCTCGTTGTTCCTGTCGGCGAGGCTACAAGGCTTGTAAGACTTGAGAGCTTCCCCGATACATCTGAAATCCCCGTAACGGCACTCGCAGTCGGCGATGTTGCATTTGCAGGATTCCCGGGTGAACCGTTCACAGAGGTCGGAAGAAGCGTAAAGAAAAACTCTCCGTTTGAGCTCACGATTACCGCTTGCTGTGCAAACGGCTACGAGGGCTACTACCCGACAATCAAGACCTTTGAAGCAGGCGGATATGAAGCCGCAACTGCCCAGTACGCAAAGGGCACAGCTGAAAAGATTATCGAATGCTCGGGCGAAATTCTCAAAGAACTTTATAATAAGTAAAAAAAAGAACCGCAGAGGATTGGCCACAGCCACACAAGGAAGTATTGGTTTTGAATGGCTCTTTTCCGCTTGTAATGCATAAAAAATTCCGGAAATACGACAGTATTCCCGGAATTTTTATATTTCTACAAACGAAAAATATCTCAATTCAAAACTGTATGCACCCCGAAAGGCTTAATTTTGGATGAAGTTCAAGGCAAAAAAGCGAGCATAACCTGACGGTTAGCTCGCTTTTTTAACGAAGAAATTCGCCAAAAGGATGTTTTTCGGGGCAAAACTGCCTTATGTGGCTGTGGCCTTTCCTCTGCGGTTCTTTTATTATTCGATCGTAACTTTCTTGATTACAACGGGGTCGAGGGGCTTGTCGGAGAAGTCTGTGTCAACCTCTGCGATTTCGTCAACAACCTCGATTCCCTCAACGACGTGGCCGAATGCGGCATACTGACCGTCAAGGTGAGGAGAGTCCTTATGCATAATGAAGAACTGGCTTCCTGCGGAGTTGGGCATCATTGAACGAGCCATGGAGATAACGCCGCGCGTATGCTTGATGGGGTTGTCAATTCCGTTCGACTTAAACTCACCCTTGATTGTATGTCCCGGGCCGCCTGTGCCTGTGCCGAGGGGGCAACCGCCCTGAATCATGAAACCGTAGATTACGCGGTGAAAGGTAAGACCATCATAAAAACCGTCACGAACGAGCTTTTCAAAGTTCTCGCAGGTGATGGGAGCTGCAGTCGGGTCAAGCTCGACTTTAATCTTCTTGCCGTTTTCCATTTCAAAAACTATCATTATAATAATCCTCCATATAAATTAGGTATGAGATTATTATACACGATTTGTCATAAAAGTCAATTTGCAAGGCATATAAAAAGGTTTAAATATCCTGCGATAAGAAGCCATATGCAGTAGGGGATTTGCAAAAGTCCCGCCGCCTTGTCTTCTCGGTAAAACTTAACCGTCATAGCGATAACGACGGCGAGAAGCGCAAGCAGCCAGATAAAGGCAAAACAGAATGCACGCATATTGAAAAAGATTATGCTCCAGAAGAAGTTGAAGAAAAGGTTCACACCGAAAACAGAGATTGCCGACGAGTTGGGGTTTTTAAGATATACTCTTGCCGCGCCGATGCCCATAAGGACATAGAGAATTGACCATACGATGGGAAAAACGGCGGCCGGCGGCGTGAGGGGCGGTTTTGTGACGGTGTCAAAGATGTCCATATTCCCTCGGGTGAGGAATGCGGAAAGTCCGCCGACAGCAAGAGGGATGAGGATAAAGGTGATGTACGTTTTAAGTTTTTTGCTCATATAAAATCGACCTCCTGTCACCCAATATATGCAAAAAGACCGCCTGCTATTCTGCAGACAGTCTTTTTAATATGTATTGGAGATATAATTTCAATATATCAAGGTCATGTGTTTTATAAAGCATTCTCGAGCCGACAACGTCCTCAATCTCGTTTATGACGGGGCGGCCTTCGTGGTACATGATGTCAATTCCGCAAAGGGCGAAGTCAAAAAGCGAGCAGACCTTTGAGATAAGAGCTTCTTCATCTTTTGAGAGATTTGCCGCCTCAACTTTGCCGCCGAGAGAGAAGTTGCTACGAAAATCATTCTCCGAAGTTCGGAGAACTGCGGCAACGGGCTTGCCGCCGAGAATATATACTCGCATATCGCGCCCGAGTGTTGTTGCAAGAGGCTGGATGACGTACTCATCGGGGGAGATGTCTCGCCGCGCCGATGCGTATTCTTCATCATTATTTATAATTCTTACATTCTTGCCGCCGTGACCGCAACACGGCTTTATAACGCGCGGGTATGACGCAATTTCGGGCGGTGTGTCGGATTGCTTGGCTGATACCCACGGTATGACGGGAACGCCGTTTTCTGCGAGGTATTCATACGTCCGCGCTTTGTTGTTGCAGATCCTTGAAACAAAACTACCGTTGAAGCAGGGAATGCCACGTGCTTCAAGTGCCTCGGTTATGTCGGGGCGCATCGCGCGGATTATTGCAAAATCGCACTTTTCGTCGGGAAGAGCCTCTTCGTCACAGATAACGAGGCGGAAGTTTATCCCAAGCTCGCGCCCGTACTGCTCGTGAAGCTTTATGTAGTCGCGGTTTCGCATCATGCCCTCGCGCTCATAAACAAGAAAAGCCGTCATTTTGCCACCTTCTTCGTTATATGCTCTGCGATAAGGTCTGCAAGGTTTATTCCCGTGCAGTCGTATGTGCTTTTGAAATGCGTGTTTGAATTGACTTCGCAGAGAAGCGGCCCGCACTCTCCGAAAAGAATATCAATTCCGCCAAAGTCAAGACCGAGACGGCGCGATGCCTCTTCGGCAAGTGCGATTTCGGAATCCGTAGGAGTATATGGAAGCGTCTTGCTGCCGAGAGTTACGTTTGAGCGGAAATCAGAATCGCTTCTCCTCTCCATCGCGGAGACGACTTTGTGACCCACTACGTTTATGCGGATGTCGCGACCTGCGCTTTCCTTTATAAATTTCTGGAAGATAAGCGGGACGCTCTCGCACCTCTTTATAATCTCAAGAGCCTCCTCACGGTCATTTGCAAGGTAAACCTGCGCGCCGAAAGAGCCAAACGCCTCTTTTATAATCATCGGGTAAGAAAGCTTTTCCTCAATCGCATCAAAAAATGAAAGGTCGGTAAAACCGATATTCGGGAATGTCATCGGAGCAACAAAAGTTTCAGGCATAGGAAGTCCTGTCAGCGCAAGATGCATCTTCCTTTTATCGTCGCAAAGCTCTATTGCACGCGATGAGTTAAAAACAGGGATGCCTGCCTCTTCAAACTCCCTCGCGAGGAGAATGTCCTTGTCCCAGAATAGGACAAAGTCGGATTCTTCCGAAATGGAGAGAGGCGTGCCGACAACGTGGGCAAAGTCTGCGTTGCCGCAAAGAGAAAGCTCCACTCCGAGATTTTCAAAAGAGGAAGCGAGCCGAGCGTAAATATCTGAAAATTTTTCGGTTTTCAAAAATGAATTGACGATGAGAAGTCCTCGCATAAAATGAGACCTCCGTAAATTTGATAAATAAAGTATAGCACAAAAATTTCTATGTCGCAACGAGTGCGAAAAACTTATTAAATATCGTTAAAAAATAAACATATTAAATTGACAGCATCTGACAAATGTGATATACTATCTCAAGTATTTTCAGAAAAAGAAAAGGGGTTTTTGAAATGACATTGTTTGGTGGCGTTATTCCTGTCACTGGAATAACATTCCTTCTCTTCTGCGTGTTTGCGATTTCCGCTGTCGGTTACGCGCTCGGCAGAATCACAATCAAGGGTGTAAACCTTGGTACAGCAGGCGTATTTATCGTCGCGCTTCTCTTCGGATGCTTCTTCTATTCTCCGCTTGAGGGCCAGCTTGCTATCGGCGATGTAAACTATGCGGATAAAGCTCTTAAGGTTATTGAGAGCATGGGTCTTATCCTCTTCGTAACCGCGGTTGGCTTTATCGCAGGTCCGAAGTTCTTCTCAAATATGAAAAAGAACTTCAAGTCCTACATACTTCTCGGTATCGTTATCATCCTCGCAGGCGGACTCTCCGCAATAGGCTGCATTTACCTCGGTAAGGTATTTGGCTACGGTGCTGCAGGAACTTCCGAAGGCTTCACAGCTATGATTGTAGGTCTTCTTTCAGGTTCACTTACATCCACACCTGCTTTCTCCGCTGCGAAAGATACTGTTCTTCCCGAGCTTGAGAGCCTTGTTTCGGTTGGCCACGGTATTGCTTATATCTTCGGCGTTCTCGGCGTTGTTCTCTTCGTCCAGCTCGTTCCGAAGTTCATGAAGGCAAATATGGAAGAAGAAAGAGCGAAGATTACTGCTATTGACGACGGCAACGTAAAGGAATATAACGGCAAGCTTATCGAGATTGACGGCTTCGGTTTTGCGGCATTCGCATTTGCGGCAATCGTAGGTGTCATCGTAGGTATGATAAAGATTCCGCTTTCTGCAGAGGGATATGCTTCTCTTGCGGCCGGTACAGGAAAGATTGCCGGAACTGCTTTCTCACTCACAACCACGGGCGGATGCCTCCTCATGGCACTTATCTTCGGCCACTTTGGCAGAATCGGCAGAATCAGCATTATGCCGCAGGAATCAACACTCAAGATTTTCCGTGAGCTCGGTCTTATGCTCTTCCTTGTAGGTGCAGGTATCCCGGGCGGTGCAGAGTTCGTTCAGTACTTTGACGTAATGTACTTCATCTACGGTGTAATTATGACAATCTTCCCGATGATCATCGGTTTCATCATCGCAAAGTATGTACTCAAGCTTCCGCTTCTCAACAACCTCGGTTCAATCACGGGAGGTATGACATCCACTCCTGCTCTCGGTACTCTCATCAACACGGCAGGAACGGAAGAAGTTGCAGCAGCTTATGCTTCAACTTACCCGATTGCGCTTATCGCGGTTGTTCTTGTTTCCCAGTTCCTTATCCTTATTTTCAGATAAAAAATGCTTCAAGGCACTTTGGTTTTCCGAAGTGCCTTGTTTTTTTTACCGTTATGTGGTAGAATGAAGTAAATCTTTTAACAAAAGAGGGATGAAAAATGAATCAAAGAGAAAAATTTTCATCGAGACTCGGCTTTATCCTGATTTCTGCAGGATGTGCAATCGGTCTCGGTAACGTTTACCGCTTCCCGATTCTTACGGGTTCATACGGTGGCGCGTTGTTCGTTCTTATCTACATCGGATTCTTGCTTCTTATGGGTCTTCCGATTATGACGATGGAGCTTGCTGTCGGTCGCGGAAGCCAGAGGAGTATTGCTTCGTCGTTTGACGTGCTTGAAAAGCCGGGGCAGAAGTGGCACTGGCTCAAGTACACGGGAATGGCAGGTAACTATCTCCTTATGATGTTCTACACCACCATTTCTGCATGGATGGTTATCTACTTCTTCAAGTACGCAAACGGCTCGATTTTGCAGTATGGTACGGCAGAAGAGCTTGGCGCGGTCTTCGGCGGCGTTGTCACAAACACTCCGCTTCTTATCATAGCAACCTTTGCTGTAATACTCATTTGCTTTGGCGTTTGCTCACTCGGTCTCCAGAAGGGCGTCGAGAAAATTACGAAGTATATGATGATTGCGCTCTTTGTACTTATGATTGCTCTTGCTATTTATTCCTGCACGCTCGGAAATGCTGCAGAGGGTCTTAAGTTCTACCTTGTTCCGAATCTTGACGGCGTAAAACAGCACGGTATCTGGACTGTTGTATCTGCCGCTATGGGACAGTCGTTCTTCACACTCAGCATCGGTATCGGCTCAATTGCTATCTTCGGAAGCTATATCAAAAAGGACAGAAGTCTTCCGGGTGAGGCCCTTACCATTATGTCGCTTGATACAATGGTTGCGCTTATATCGGGTCTTATCATCTTCCCGGCATGCTTCACCTACAATAACGGCGTTACGGCGGATGCGTCAACAGTCGGCGCAAGCTTCCTCTTCACAACGCTTTCCAGTATCTTTAATGCAATGCCGTTTGGCAGAATCATCGGCACTCTCTTCTTTGTCTTTATGATTTTTGCGGCATTCTCAACCGTTATTGCAGTTTTCGAGAACATCATGTCCTTCTGGCTTGAACTCACAAAGCTCAAGAGATGGCAGGTTGCGCTTATAAACATAGGGCTCATGCTTGTTCTTTCGCTTCCGTGTATCCTCGGCTTTACAGTCTGGGATAAGGTGGCAATCGCAGGCAAGGGAATTATGGACCTTGAAGACTTTGCCGTTTCAAACGTACTTCTTCCGCTCGGAAGCCTTGCATATCTTCTTTTCTGCACCACTCGC
>JAZQSI010000091.1:0-8961 GCA_045629985.1 Eubacteriales bacterium | reverse complement strand
TCCTTTGTGAAGCCGAGAGCTTCAAACATCTTCTCCTGCAAATCGGAGGAGTGGATACGGATGGAGCCGCCGCCCGCCTCATTTCCGTTGATAACGAGGTCGTATGCCTTTGCGCGTGCCTCTGCGGGGTTTGTCATCATTATATCAATATCCTCGTCCATCGGAGCGGTGAACGGGTGGTGCTTTGCAACGTAGCGATCCTCGTCCTCAGCATACTCGAAAAGCGGGAACTCGACGACCCAGAAGATGTCGTAACGGTCGGGGTCGATTGCGCCGAGGCGGCGTGCACACTCGCAACGTAGAGCGCCGAGGGATGCGAAAACCGTGTCGTTTGAAGCGTCGGCAACAACGAAGATAACGTCGCCTGCTTTAGCTCCTGCGCGGTCAACAATTGCTTTCATCTCATCCTCGGTTAAGAACTTTGCAAAGCTTGAGGAGACTGTGCCGTCCTCTGCAATCTTATACCATGCAAGACCCTTTGCGCGGTAGGTCTTAACCCACTCGGCAAGACCGTCGATTTCTTTTCTCGCAAACTTCGCGCCGCCATCGACCTTAATCATGCGGACGCTGCCGCCTGCTTCGATTGCACCGTTAAAGACCTTGAACTCGCAGGTTTTTGCGATGTCGGAAATATCCTGAAGTTCAAAACCGAAGCGTGTGTCAGGCTTGTCCGAGCCGTACTTCTCCATAGCTTCTTTGTACGGCATGCGCTTGAGCGGAAGAGAAATCTTCTTGCCGAGAACCTTCTCGAAGAGATATGCAATAAAGCCTTCGTTGACTCCGATTACATCGTCAACATCGGCAAATGACATTTCAAGGTCAATCTGCGTAAACTCGGGCTGACGGTCTGCGCGGAGGTCTTCGTCGCGGAAGCAACGAGCAATCTGCATGTATCTGTCAAAGCCTGCAAGCATAAGGAGCTGCTTGTACTGCTGGGGTGACTGCGGAAGAGCGTAGAACTTGCCCGGATGAACGCGGCTCGGTACGAGGTAGTCACGAGCGCCCTCGGGGGTAGACTTTGTGAGAATCGGGGTCTCAATCTCGAAGAAGCCGTTCTCGTCGTAATAGTCACGCGCAAGCTTTGTGATGCGGTGACGGAGAGCGATAAATCTCTGCATATCGGGACGGCGAAGGTCGAGATATCTGTACTTTAAGCGAAGAACATCGTTAACGTCGCTGTCCTCGACAATTTCAAACGGAGGTGTCTGGGCCTTTGAGAGGATACGCATATCCTCTGCAAGGATTTCGACAGCGCCGGTCGGGATTCTGTCGGTAACGGCACCCTCTCCGCGGCTTCTTACCTTACCGCGGATTGCGAGAACGTACTCACCGCGAACGGTGAAAGCCTTTTTGAAAAGCTCGGCATTTATAGCCTCGTCGAAAGTGCACTGTACGATGCCCGAACGGTCGCGAAGGTCAATAAAGATAAGCCCGCCGAGGTTGCGGACGCGCTGAACCCATCCGCAGACGGTAGCGTCGTTTCCGATATGCTCTGCGCGGAAAGTTCCGCAATATGCAGTTCTTTTCATACCCGTAATATTTTCCATAATTCAAAACTCCTCAAGAATTATTTTATAATCTTTGCAATTTCTTCTGCGGAGAGAGCGCAATCAACAGTTTCTCCGTTTTCCATATTTTTAAGCGTGATTTTTCCTGTCTCAAGCTCGCTTCCGCCGAGAACCGTGCTGTAACGTGCGCCGCTCTTTCCGGCATACTTCATCTGCGCCTTGAGCGAGCGTCCCGTCGTATCGCGCTCAGCGGAGATGCCGAGGGCACGAAGCTCATAGACGAGCTTGTGGGACACAAGCTCTGCCTCTGCATCCGCAAAAGCTACGAAGATATCGGGGACAAGTCTCTCGTTCGGAAGCTTGCCTGCCGCCTCAAGTGTAAGCATAAGTCTCTCAATTCCGCAACCAAAGCCGAGTCCCGGTGTGGATACGCCGCCGAGCGATTCGACGAGCCCGTTGTAGCGACCGCCGCCGCAAACCGTGCCCTGTGCACCGATTGAGGACGAAACAAACTCAAATACCGTGTTGGTGTAATAGTCAAGACCGCGGACGAGCATCGGGTCAAGAGTAAACTTGATTCCGAGCGCCGTGAGGCAAGACTGCAATTTATCAAAATGCGCGCGGCAATCATCGCAGAGGTAATCCGAAATCTTCGGAGCGCCCTTTGAAATTTCCTTGCAGATGTCGCTCTTACAGTCGAGGATTCGCATGGGGTTTCGCTCAAGACGGTCGTTGCAGGTCGGGCAGAGCTCTTCGCGCTTTGTCTCAAAGTATGCCTTGAGCTCCTTGTGGTAATCCTTTCTGCACTCGCGGCAACCGCAGGAGTTAAGATGGAGCTCAACGCCCTCGTCAATACCGAGCTCGCGGAGCATCGTCGCCGCAAGCGAAATAACCTCTGCATCTGCCGTAGCGTCCGATGCGCCGAAGCACTCGATGCCGAACTGATGATGCTCGCGGAGTCTTCCTGCCTGAGGCTTCTCATAGCGGAAGTTCGGAGCGATATAATAAACCTTCAAGGGAAGCGTTCCCGTATGGAGGGAATGCTCGATAAAACTTCGTACAACACTTGCCGTGCCCTCGGGACGGAGAGCTATGTGACGGTCTCCCTTGTCGTAGAAGTCGTACATCTCTTTCTGGACAACGTCGGTTGTTTCGCCAACGCCGCGGTCGAAGAGCGCAACGTCCTCAAATGTCGGGAAACGGATTTCGCGGAAGCCGAAACGGTGAGCAATCTCGCGGAGCTTTCCTTCAAGTATCTGCCATGCGCGACTCTCTTCGGGGAGAACGTCTTTTGTGCCGCGCGGAGCTGTAATTTTTTCCATAATTCACACGCCTTTTTACCTTATTAAATAAACATAATATTACATCTTAAAATTTTATCGTATTTATGTCAAATTGTCAAGACTTAAGCCCTCTTTGCAACACACTGGAAAAAGTTTTGCATTTAAATATTTTTTTAGCAGGGATATAATGAAAATACAATCTGAAAGGGGAATGAATCATGGAGATTATCGAGATAGGAAACACCTGCATCTGTGCGCGGATTTCGGGGGAAGTTCCAAAGGGCAGGGACGCGCTTTTTTGCGTTGCGGAAAAGATTTTTGAGACGTGCGGACGCAGGCTTTATAAAAATCCCGAAATTGCTGTCTATTCAAACGGCACCTCTTCTCTCGTTTTCATCTCGCGAAAAGCTCGGCGGGATGTGCCAAATATGATTTTACATAACTTTGTATCATAAAATGTTTGTATTTTGCTGGAAAACAGGGAAAGGCGGTGGTAAAACCACCGCCAATTAAATCCGCATTGAACCCATATGTCCTCAAACAGCTCATTTGTGCATTAATTCAAATTCTACAACAGGACTACCAAGACAATTGTCGCTGTCTTTGCAATACGCAGTTGCGCTATCCAATCCGATTGTAATGTAATTCGTTCCCGGAGACCATTTAATCGTAATACTTTCATCCGTAACCGCAATCTTTGCATCTTCTAAAGCTTTTCGATTTGTGACCTGTTCCGGGTGAGGAGGAAATGGATAGAGATATGTACGCGGATACATGATTGTGTATGTCCCGGTTGCCGCGGCTGTTTTCGGATCAAACGAGGAAACATCTAATTTGCACGCGGCAATAAATTGGGGGTCTGAAGTATCCTTTTGACCTCTCCATTGACCTTCTATTTTCCACTTTCTTGTCACTCCAGATGTATCGGAGTTTTTCAGCCAACGATAAGATTGGTTGCCGGCTTCTGGTTGTAATGTGTAAGTGTCCACCAACCGTCCGCTATCAGTTGCATTCGCATATTCACGTTTGACGTTGATCACGTACTGAATAGTTGTTTCGTCAATAAGTTGGAGGTTTTCTACAGAAACCTCATCGTAAACATGAGACCATTTTGCATTCGCATCTTCTTTTGAAAATGGTGTGGAACAAATTTTGGATATCGGCTCTTCATAATCTGACCATTCATCCAAAATCCAGCCACCTTTGTCATAGTAATTGTAGTTGAGAGTTAAGTATCTGGTAATGTGATAATAATCATTGCTCAATTCAATGATGCAATACGCAATATCTTCTTTTCCATTTGTCTGTCTTTTTTCAACGGTAACGGAATCCACGTTTAACTCATAGACATTTGGAGATGGCAGGTCAAAAGGGTTTTCGATCGTCACCGTTTTTATTTCAGCCGGAAGCTCCTTTCCAATCGTTTCAGTATTCGGCGGAGCGCTAACACAAGCAGTCAGCAATAACAACAAAGTAAAACAACTAAACATCAGCGATAACTTTTGTTTTAACATATGGATATCCCCCTTAATGTCTCTTTATACATTCTTTCTTTGAAGTTAGTATAACACTTGTCTGCTAAAAAAGCAATCTGGATTTGTGGGACAATTAGTACGCCTTTCGTGCCTTTTGTTTGACAATATCAACTAAAGAAAATCAAATAGCTCACCATGTTACATTCTGCCGCAAGTATTGACTTCAGGGTGTTTTTTTGCTATAATGTGTAATCGCAAAAGAGAGATGCACTTGGGGGGGTATTATGTTTAATAATATTAGCAAAAAAATAAAATCTTTGGCTCAAATTTTGTGTTGGGCAGGAATTATTTGTTCTCTTGTTTCCGGAATTGTAATAATAGCAACTGGTGATTTGGCATTTTTAGGGTTTGTAGTTATAGTAATAGGCTCGTTGCTATCTTGGGTTTCTTCTTTCACTCTTTATGGTTTTGGGCAGTTAATAGAGAATACCAGCCCATTAGTTCAAAATGTTCAAAACACATCTTCTAACAAAAAAGTAGAGAGTACAAAGAAAATTAAAGAAGCTATATATACGGAAGAAGATTTCCTTAAAGATATTCAAAATGAAGCAGCAAAAAAGCAGGCGCCTGCAACCTTTTCCACAGAAGTCAAAGAGACACAAACTGCTGATTTGAAACTAATTTTACAAGACCAAAAAGACCTATATAGCGAAGAGGAGCTAGAGATCATAAAAAAAGAGTTGTCAGCAAGAAAAGAGACTGTATAGTTTCGCCTGTGCCATTGGGGAATACAGGCAGTTGGGGCACTATTTAAGAGCGGTGGTTTTACCTCCGCTCTTTTCTCTTCCTGCAAAAATCAGTTCAACTATTAAAACTATATCATAAAATGTTTGTATTATGATTTAAAATGTGATATACTACAAAAAAGATGTTTTTTATAAAGGAGGAGTATATATATGTCTAATGCAATCTCTCTTACAACAGCGGAGTTTTCCGCGAAAATCGAAAATGCAAAAGGCGTAGCTCTTATAGATTTTTGGGCAGCTTGGTGCGGTCCGTGCAGAATGCTTTCCCCCGTGATTGACGAGGTGGCAGCTGACTTTGCAGGTCGCGCAGAGATTTACAAAGTAAACGTTGACGAAGAGGGCGAGCTTGCCGCAAAGTTCGGCATTATGTCTATCCCCACGCTCATCATCTTCAAGGACGGCGCAGTTTTCGATAAGCTTGTCGGCGTTGTGCCGAAGGATTCAATCGCAGAAAAGATAGAAAACGCTTTGAAGTAAATCTTCTTTTCAGGGGGTAAGGATAAAGATGGACACAGAGAAAAAAGCCTTCAGAAAGGCATTTATGGGCGGTTTTTCGAAAAAAGACGTAAACCGCTACATAGCAGAGGCTGCCGTAAAGTCAAACTCGGAAATTGAAGAGCTGAAATCGCTCCTTGAGGCTGAAAGAAAAGAGAAGGCTTCCCTCTCTGCAGAGCTTTTGGCGGCAAAGGAAGAGATCTCCTCTCTCACCGAGGCAAAGGCAGAGCTTGATTCTCTTAAAGAAAATTTTGCTTCCCTTTCTGCGCGTCTTGCCGAAAAGGAAGAGGCAGAAAAAAAGCTTTCGGAAGAGAAAGCCGAGCTTTCCGCTCGCGTTGAAGCTCTCTCAAAGTCAGATGCGGAATACACTGCGAGAAAGACAGAGCTTGCAGAGATTGAGATTTCCGCAAGAAACCGAGCGGCAGACCACATCGCGGAAACCGAGCGCGAGCTTAATTCAAAGCGCGCGGCGTTTGAGTCGGAAATGGCTACGCGCGAACGCCATTTTGCCGAGGTCCGCGCAAGGTCGATTCAGTCGGCGAGTGACTCCGTCAGTCAGCTTACCCGTCTTGTTAACTCGCTCCGCGATGAGGTGGAGAGCATGGATACGCGCCTTACAAGGCTTGCGGACACGGCTCACAGCAATGTCTCTACTCTTCTCAACGCAGTTGCCGACGCGGAGACCAAGATTTCTGATATTGATGACGTTCTTTCGTCGTTTGATAACAAATAATTTCCAAAGAGGGTTTTAAAAATGAGTGCAATTAAAATTTCAACAGACGAACTTATCGCAAAAATTCCCGAGCTCCACGCAGGCGATTCCGTTCTCCTCACGGGAACAATCTACACTGCGCGTGACGCCGCTCACAAGCGCCTTTTCGAGCTTCTTGACAAGGGAGAGGAACTTCCTTTCGAGCTTCGCGGTGCAATAATCTACTTCGCAGGCCCGACTCCCGGCAAGGGCGATGCTCCCGTAGGAGCTTGCGGCCCGACAACCTCGAGCCGTATGGACGGCTTCTCTCCGCGCCTTTTGGACCTCGGCCTCACAGGTATGATAGGTAAGGGCGAGAGAGACACGGCAGTTTGCGACGCTATCGTAAGAAATCGCGCAATCTACCTCTGCGCGGTCGGCGGCGCAGGTGCTCTTGTTGCAAAGTCAATCAAGACGGCAGATGTTATCGCTTTCCCCGAGCTCGGTTGCGAGTCGATAAAGCGCATGACGGTTGTCGATATGCCGTGTACGGTTGCAATTGATGCTCACGGCTCAAACCTCTTCCTTTCAGAACGCGCAAAGTATAAGGAAGACTAAATCTTACATACAAAGCCTTCTCCGCTTGGAGAAGGCTTTTTGCATATTTGCCGCTCTTTCGCAGAAACTAACGAAAAAGGGAAAGGTGGCTTAAATATGTCTCTTGAAAATAAGTATCTTCACCGTGTTTTTCGCGGTGTTATCGACAAAAACCCACACGAAAAGGAATTCCAGCAGGCGGTTTTCGAGGTTTTTGACTCACTCACTCCCGTAATAGAGGCAGACCCTCGCTATGAGGAGGCCGGAATCCTCGAGCGCCTCGTTGAGCCTGAACGTTTTGTCTCCTTTCGCGTTCCGTGGGTTGACGACGAGGGAAAAGTGCAGGTAAACCGCGGATACCGCGTTCAGTTTTCGTCTGCAATCGGCCCTTATAAGGGCGGTCTCCGCTTTCATCCGTCAGTAAATTCCTCAATCGTCAAGTTCCTCGGCTTTGAGCAGATTTTCAAAAACTCTCTAACAGGCCTTCCGCTCGGCGGCGGTAAAGGCGGAAGCGACTTTGACCCGAAAGGCAAAAGCGACGGCGAAGTCATGCGCTTCTGCCAGAGCTTTATGACAGAGCTTGCGAAGCATATCGGTCAGCATACCGACGTACCCGCGGGGGATATCGGTGTTGGTGACCGTGAAATCGGCTTTCTTTACGGTCAGTACAAGCGACTTGCAAACGAGTTTACGGGTGCGCTCACGGGAAAAGGACTTCGATACGGCGGCTCACTCGCTCGGCGCGAGGCGACGGGGTTCGGACTGTGCTACTTTACGGAAAAGCTCCTTGCGGATTCCGGAAAAAGCTTTGACGGCAGCCGCGTTATAATTTCAGGCTCGGGTAACGTCGCGATTTATGCGCACCTCAAAGCCCGTGAGCTTGGCGCAAAGGTTGTCGCGATGAGCGATTCTGACGGTTTTATATATGACGAGCGCGGAATTGACCTTGACGTTGTGCGCGACATAAAGGAGACGGGGCGCGGCAGGCTTTCCGAATACACTCTTCACCACTCTGAGGCAAAATACAGCGAGGACGTTTCTGAAATATGGTCTTGCCCTTGCGACATTGCGCTTCCGTCCGCAACGCAGAACGAACTCGGCGAGACGGCGGCAAAGAAGCTTATCGAAAACGGATGCTTCTGCGTATGCGAGGGCGCGAATATGCCCTGCACGCCCGAAGCGGTACGCCTGCTTTTGGATGGCGGCATTCTCTACGGTCCCGGAAAGGCCGCGAATGCAGGCGGCGTTGCGGCATCAGGGCTTGAGATGTCTCAGAACAGTCTGCGCTATTCGTGGACGTTTGATAAGGTTGATTCGAGACTTCGCGATATTATGGCAGGCATTTACGACACGGCATCGCGCGCCGCGGCAGAGGCAGGAGATGCAGGAAATCTTCTTCTCGGAGCAAACATCGCAGGTTTTAAGAAGGTTGCAAGTGCGATGCTCTCCCACGGCGTAGCGTATTAAATAAATTTTGCCATTTTTTGGAATTTCTTTGAAAAACCTCTTCCATTTTTCCTCACAATATGATATACTGAAATTGCCAAACAAAGTCGAATATTTTATAAACGAGAAAAGAATACCAAGGGGCAAATATACACTTTTTATCATCGTACACTGTGGAATCGGTAAAAACGCAGACTCCTTGTGTACGATGATGGCAGGTATTCCTTCCTCTCTTCGGGCTTTGTTTGGCGACAAAACGGAGCTCTGCGTTTTTCGGCGCATCAGCTTCGGTTGGTGCGCTTTTTTATTGCGCAAAAGTAAGTGTTGCGGGGAAATTCATCAACAGGAGGAAAGAAAAATGGCTGATTTTGAAAAAATGTATTTTGAGCTTTTCAACGGTATCACAGATGCTATTGAGAAGCTCAAAGAGCTTCAGCAAAAGGCAGAAAAGCTCTACATCGAGCACAAAGAAGAAAAATAAACGCCAAAACGCCCCCAATCGGGGGCGTTTTTCCTTTTTTATATCGCGACCTGCTGTTTGAGCTCAAGGTTTAACTTATCCGCAATCATTGCGATGAATTCTGAATTCGTAGGCTTTCCTTTGGTATTTGAGACCGTATAGCCGAAGAACTTATTGAGCGTGTCGAGGTCGCCGCGGTT
>JAZQSI010000090.1:0-3837 GCA_045629985.1 Eubacteriales bacterium | reverse complement strand
CGAGCATTGTTCCGAGGACGTAGTTGTCCTTTGGATTCAATGTATAAAGGATAGTCTTCGGAAGGCTTTCTTCACCGTCAAGAGTATCAAGCAGGCTTGAGAGCTTTTCCGCTATACAAAGGTCGTTTATTGAATCAAATCCCGTATCAGGACCTATACTCTTAAACATTCTGCTGTTGTTGTTTCGAAGGGCACCGATATGAAGTTGCATAACCCATCCGCGACGGGCGTACTCTCTTGCGCATTCCGAAATTACTGCGGTTTTAAACGCATCAATTTCAGATTCTGCGAGCACATCGCCTGAAAGTTTCTTCTCAAAGGCTTTCTTTGCATCACCGCGAGCAAACGGAACAATCTCCAGACCGTGGTCTGAAAGACGGCATCCCACCTCGTCAAAGTATGCAATTCGAGCCCGAAGCCAAGTTATGAGACCGTCATAGCTTGTAATGCCATTCGCCTTTACATAGTCATAAAAAGCAGGACTGTCAATGTTTACAGCCTTATCCGGACGGAAGGTCGGAAGCACAAGAGTTTCAAACCCTTCCTCACGAAGCTGTTTATGGTATCTCAAATCATCTGACGGGTCATCCGTAGTACAGATAACCTCGACGTTTGATTTTCTTATAAGCGACTTTGCCGAAAATTCGGGAGTGGCAAGCTTTTTGTTGCATATATCCCAGATTCGCTTTGCGCTTTTTTCGCAAAGAGGCTCGTCAATATCGAAGTATCTCTTAAGTTCAAGTGCTGTCCAATGATAAATCGGATTTCCTATAAGATTCGGCATAAGACGTGCAAAGCCGAGCCATTTCTCAAATCTGTCGCCGTCACCCGTTATAAACTTTTCGTCTATTCCGAAAGAACGCATCTGACGCCATTTGTAATGGTCCCCACCAAGAAAAAGGTCATATGTATCCTCAAAGCGATAGTCCTTTGCAATCATTTCCGGCGACAAGTGGCAATGATAGTCGATTATCGGAAGCTCCTTTGCAAACTTGTTATAAAGCTTCTTTCCGAGCTTATTTGTAAGCATAAAATCAGAATTGATAATTCCCATAACTGCCTCCTGACTTACCATTTCACCGACCAGCGGGAACTGTATTCCCCTGCCCGCTTGTCAGCATCTTCGTTTTTCACATATGATGAGCTCTTCATTCTCTCGAAGAGAAGGCGATCAAACTCATTCTCATCAAAAGGAAACTCTATTTTCTTGTTTCCGAGCCATGACGAGAGGTACGCCGCATTCGAGATTGAAAGCTCGTGGATGCCATCGATACCGGGGGCAATAAGCTCTTTTCCAAAAAGCACCGAATCCGCAAAGTTCTGAAGAATCTTTACGTGGCCGTTTCCTTCATCCTCGTCCTTTATCTCAACATACTCACAGTCAACAGTTGGATGCATATCGGCAGAATTTTCGCAAAGCTCACGTTCAGGGATAGGAAGCTTCCAATATTTAAGAACGCCGTTTTCAAGGACGAGTTTTCCAAGCTCACCCGTAATCTCAAGTCTATTTGTTCCCGGATATTCGCCGGTTGAGGTTATGAAACTTCCTGTTGCTCCGTCTTCAAATTCAGCGAAGATCGTGACATCATCTTCAACTTCTATGCGGTGGTATTTTGCTATGTCGCAAAAGGCAGTGATTGCCTTTGGCCGACCACAAATCCACTGCCAGAGATCAAGATTGTGCGGTGCCTGATTGAGAAGCACTCCGCCTCCCTCACCTGCCCATGTAGCACGCCACGAGCCTGAATCGTAGTATTTTTGCGTTCTGTACCAGTTTGTAACTATCCAGACGCTACGCTTAAGCTTTCCGAGCTCACCATTCTTCACGATTTCTCTCGTTTTGGCGAAGAGAGGATTTGTGCGCTGGTTAAACATTATTCCGAAAACCTTATCGCTTGACTTCGCCACTTCATTGAGCCGTCGGGCAACGGAAACCGAAATATCCACCGGCTTTTCAACAAGCACGTGAAGACCGTTTTCGAGCGCAAACTTCGCAATTACACCATGGGAAATATGCGGAACAGATACTATAACCGCATCCACTTCTCCGCTCTTTATGAGTTCTTCATAGTTTGTGTAATACGCGCAATCTGGAAATTCCTGCGGAAAGCGAGCAAAACGCTCGGTAGAAACATCGCATAATGCCGAAAGCACCATGCCCGATACCTTTCCGTCTGCAATCGCTCTTGCGTGTGCCGAACCTATATTTCCTACTCCGATTACTCCGACTCTGATGTTTTTCATACTAAAGACGCCTCTAATCTGCCTTATTTCGTTCCGCTATATGTACCTGAAATGTCAACAAAAGCTTCTTCGACAACTTCTTTCTTTCTCGAAGTCTTGATCCTCTTCTCAAGCTCTGCATAGTAGAGATCCTCGTCTATCGGAAGCTCTATCTTCTTGCCAAGGAAAGATGAAAGGTGAATAGCATTCGAGAGCATAAGACCGTTGATTCCCTCTTCACCGTCCGCAACAAGTGGCTTACCCTCGAGGATCGCGCCTGCCCATGCATTGAGAACGCCTACGTGCTGTTCGTTCTTGCCATCTGTTTCGAGATCAATCTTTGTGACCTTGACGCTTCCGAACGGGTTCTTGTTTGTAGCAGAGAATTCCTGTTCGCTCATTTCAAATTCATAGAACGTGAGAACTCCATCCTCAACGACAATCTTCGCCTTGTCCATCTGGATTTCAAAGCGATTTGTACCAAACGCATCACCTGTTGTAGTAATGAATACGCCTGTTGCTCCGTTTTCGTATTCTACATATACAGTAACATCATCTTCAACCTCAATATCGTGCCACTTTCCGTAATGGAGATGAGCCTCTACTGAAGTCGGAAGCCCGCATATCCACTGCCAGAGGTCGAGCTGGTGCGGACACTGGTTGAGAAGAACGCCGCCACCTTCTCCTGCCCATGTTGCGCGCCAGTCTCCCGAGTCGTAGTATGCCTTCGGACGGTACCAGTTTGTAATCATCCAGTTTGTTCTTCTGATCTGGCCGTATTTGCCGGATTTTACGAGTTCGCGCATCTTTCGATAAACGTGATTTGTACGCTGATTGAACATCATTCCGAAAACAACCTCGGGATGCTTCTTAGCTTCCTCGTTCATCTCTCTTACCTGCTTTGTATAAACACCTGCAGGCTTTTCTACCATGACGTGGATTCCGTGCTTCATACACTCCATCGCATACTTTGCGTGGTCATAGTGCGGAACTGCAACGATGCAAGCATCAATAAGCCCACTCGAAAGCATCTCTTCCGCCGTTTCAAAGCAAGTGATACCCGGAAGATTTGCCTTTGCAAATTCGCGGCGTGATTCTTTTCTGTCTGCAATTGCAACAAGTTCAAAATCCGGGCACTTTCCGTCCTTTACGTTTCCGCTATGGATTGCGCCCATATTGCCCATACCAATTATACCAAGCCTGATTTTAGCCATTTTCATCTTCCTCCATTATCTGAAGCCGTAGCTTCTAAGGTTACAGTAGCTTCTCTTCAAACAGTCAAACGGATTCTCGCCGTTGCAGTTATCCTGCTCGACAAACATATATTCCGTACCTGCAGCTTCTGCCGCCTTGAATACGCGGTCAAAGTTAATATTACCCTCGCCAACCGGTGCCATCTGACGGCCAAACGCGCAGTCTTTAAGGTGGATACACGGAACGCGACCTGATAGCTTTTCAATCCAGGCCGCAGGATCTCCGCCACCAACCTGCACCCAGTATGTATCAACGGTAAATCCCGCCTCATCGGGTGAGAATGCCTCGGCGATGTGGTCGAGGATGAGCTTGCCGTCAACTTTTTTAAACTCCATATCATGGTTGTGGTACATAAAGTAC
>JAZQSI010000089.1:0-14752 GCA_045629985.1 Eubacteriales bacterium | reverse complement strand
CTCTTCATGCGGGAAGCAAGCTCGCCGACGGAGATTTCGTCAGGAATCATGACTGTAACCTGCGGCTTCTTCTGAACCTGAGCCTCAAGCTTCTTCATCTTCTCCTGCTCTTCCTGACGGCGCTTGTTGCCGAAGTTCTGCTGCTTGCGGTCGGGAGACTCCTTGATTTTCTGCTTCATTGCGCCCATATCCCTGACGTTGTCGGGAACGAGGTTGTCAACGCGGTCGTCGTATTTTGAAAGGTCAACCGAGCCGCCGCGTGTGTCAATAACGTGGGTCTGAACGCCCTTCTTCGTGGTGACGGATGCAGCGCCGTCTGCCACAGCTTCCTTTGCAGGCTTCTTTTCCTCTTTCTTTTCTGCAGCGGGAGCCTTTTCGGGAGCCTTGGGAGTTTCCTTCTTATCTTCTTTCTTTTCGGGAACTTTCACTTCCTTGACTTCTTCGTGGTACACGTCTGCCATAAGTGTTTCAAAGCTCTCTACCTGGTTCTGTTCGGTAAGAACATTAAAGAGGATATTAAGCTCCTCGTCGGTAAGAGCCTGCATGTTTGACTTGGGTGCTGCCGTGTATTTTGTGAGAATTTCAGAAACTGCTTTTGCAGTAATCTCAAAATCCTTCGCAAAATCTCTGATTTTATATTTCTGTGCACTGCTCATACAGTTGTCCACCTCCGTTTGAATTCGTGTTTACTTTTTGATCCTTGCTTTTTTGCGCGATATGGCTCTTGCGGCTTTTTTCTCAATTGTCGGGAGAATGGCTTTTGCAAATTCGTTTTCTGCGGCAAGTTTCTTTACGATGCCCGCGGAAAAACCCGTATCGCAAATCGCAACAACGGCGCACGGCCGTTTGCCGAGAGCGTTTCCAAGCTCCTCCCGTGTCTCCGCAACGGAGATGTGGGGGATAGAAGCACTCTTTGCGATAAACTCAAAAGCTTCGCGAGTTCTGTCTGATGAGTCACTTGCGATGAGAAGAATTTTCGCCGTGCCGTAACTGCACGCGCTTCTCGCTGCCTCATCGCCAACCTCAACCTTGCCTGCGCGTCTGGCAAGACCGAGAAGAGATATATATGAATTACTCATTCTCTGCCTCCGAAAGCTCTTTTATGAGAGATGCGTAAACCTCTTCGGAAATACTTGCCGAAAACGCTCTTTCAAGGGCCTTTGTTTTCTGCGCGCGAGCTAGGCAGTTTGTGTTCTTGCAAATATATGCGCCTCTGCCGGGCATCTTGCCCGTGGTGTCGAGAGAAATTTCACCGTCTTTGGAGCGGGTGATGCGTATAAGCTCGTTCTTTTCACGCATTTCTCTGCATGCGACACACAAGCGTTTTGGAGTTTTTTTAGTCATTGTCATGCCACACGACACCGTCCTTTAAAGTTTAGTTTGCGCTGCTTGCGGGCTTTATATCAATCTTATATCCCGTGAGCTTTGCCGCAAGGCGTGCGTTCTGGCCGTCCTTGCCGATTGCAAGTGAGAGCTGGTCATCAGAAACGATGACGCGGCAGGAATGAGCCTCTTCGTCTGAAGTAACGTCGATGACGTTTGCCGGAGCAAGAGCTGCGGCGACAAACTCGCTGATATCGTCGGAGTATTTTACGATATCAATCTTCTCTCCGCAGATTTCATCACATACTGCGGCAACACGGCTGCCGTGCGGGCCAACGCATGCGCCGATGGGGTCAACGTTTTCATCATTTGAGAAAACGGCAATCTTTGTTCTTGAGCCTGCTTCACGTGCGATGCTGCGGATTTCAACCGTGCCGTCGTGGATTTCGGGAACTTCAATCTCGAAAAGGCGGCGGACAAGACCCGGATGGGTTCTTGAGATGATAATCTGCGGTCCGCGGTCAGAGCGCTTCACTTCTACAACATAAATCTTTACGCGGTCGCCCTCACGGAGAGTTTCGCCCGGAATCTGTTCCTTTGCACCGAGATAGATTTCTGTTTTATCTTTTGCACCGGTGATTTCAATGGAGGCACCGCCGTTTCTCGGGTCAGTACGGGTAACAAGAGCTGTGAGAAGCTCGTGTTCCTTGGAGGTGAACTGCTGGAAGACAACTCCTCGTTCAGCTTCGCGGATACCCTGGATGATAACCTGCTTTGCAGTCTGTGCAGCGATTCTTCCAAAGTCGCGTGTTTCAACCTTGACATTTACGACATCGCCGATGCCTGCTTTTTTCGAATACTTCTTTGCATCGTCAAGAGCAATTTCTTCTGCAGGGTTTTCAACTGCATCAACAACTGTCTTCTTGACAAACATACGGATTTCCTTCTTCTCGCAATCAGGCTCAACAAAGACATTGTCAACTTCGCCCGCATTGTCGCGCTTATATGCCGCGAGAAGTGCCTGAGAGACACGCTCAAGCATATAGTCCTGAGGAATTCCTTTCTCAGCCTCCAGCTGTGCAATGGCGGCAAAAAATTCTGCGTTCATTTTTCAATCGTCCCCTTTTTTATCATTTATATTATTTAAAATTCAACACGCAATCTTACAGATGCGATTTCTTTCTTTTCAAAAGCTGTCTCCTCACCGTCGAGTGAGAGAGTGACGTTTCCGTTATCGTACGCTGCAAGGTTTCCGAAGAATTCTTTCTTTCCGTTTTTGGGAGAGAAGGTCTTGAGCGTAACGGATGCGCCCATATACTTTTCAAAGTCGGACGGGCGGTAAAGACGGCGCTCCAGCCCTGCGCTTGAAACCTCGAAGATGTAGGATGTGTCAATCGGGTCGGCGTCATCGAGGATTTTGTCAAACGCGCGGGAGAAGCTCTCACAGTCGTCGATGGAAACGCCGCTTTCACGGTCAATATAGACGCGAAGGTAATGCTCTCCGCCTTCCTTTACAAACTCAACGTCCCAGATTTCGAGACCGAGCTTTTCGGCAACGGGTGCGGCGAGCGCGGTAATTGTTTCTGTAATCTTGTTCAAAAAAACACCCCTTACAAGTAATACGAGAGTGGACGACCTCGCCCACTCTCGAACCTACTTTCTTACTATATGTTACAGTATAACATATATATACACATTTTGCAAGTATTTTTTACCATTAAAAATTACTCTCTTCTGAAATCGACTAAAGAGAGGTCAATGCACTCTGCCTTTTTGTCACTTTTTGCATATTCAGCGGCAATCTTCATAGCGCGGTCAAGCTGTGTGTCTTCGAGGAGATACTTCTTCTCAAGGTTATGTGTCTCGTCGTCGATTTTCTCGGTAAGCTCCCAGGAGCATACCGACGTAACCTTCGGGAGGTTATAGTCGCGGCAGAACATATTGAGCGCAAAGACCGTTCTGTTATCCCAGTTGCTGTCGGGCTCTCCGTAGAAGTACCCGAGAAGTGAGAGCCTCTGCTCAATTGCCTTGACGTTAGCTGTCTTTATCTTGCTTGCAATCTTCTTGTTTTCAAGCGGAATAAGACGGGGGAGTTTGTAGGGAGTAAGTTTAATGTCAACATCATAATCGGGGATGATGCCGATGCCATCATAGCTTCCGCTTACGGGGAGTTTGAGGTCGAGAACTGTAACGACCGCTTCGTCACCCGTGCTTGTTTTGATGTGATTCTGGCCCATTCCTTTACCGGTAGAGGTCTTGCCGACGACAACGCCGTAACCGAGGTCCTGCAAAGAACCTGCAAGAAGCTCTGCGGCAGATGCTGTGTTTTCGTTTATGAGCACGACGAACTTGTTGACCTCAAAGCCAAAGCCTGCAGTCTGGAAGACCTTGAGCTTCATCGGCTTTGCCTGCCAGGTCATAAGATAGGGGACATCCTTTTTGGGGATAATGTTGTCCATCATATTGATGAAGCAGTCCATCTCGCCGCCGAGGTTGTCACGAAGGTCAAAAACAACGGTGGTGACACCTTCTTCTTCAAACTTGTGGTATGCTTCGATAAAGTCGATAAAAGTGTTAATACCGGCAAAACGCTTGATCTGCATATAGCCGATTTTATCTTCGGTGATGTAAGAATCAATATCCGAAAGAGCGACTACAGCACGTGGGACGTAAAAGGAGAGAACCTCTTCGCCACGCTGAACCTTGATTGAGACAGAAGTGCCCGCCTTACCTCTTACTGCAAGGCCTGCCTCTGCAGGTGCGAAGCCGCGAACGTCAATTCCGTCAACCGAGAGGAATTTATCGCCAGCCTTGAGGCCTGCTTTTGCAGCGGGGCCGCCGCCTATTACACTCTTTATGGTGAGGAGATCTGACTCTTCATCTGCGACGATGGTAACGCCGATGCCGACGAGTGTGTTATGATTGCCGTAGGACTGTTCATACTTCTGCGGAGCCATATAGTGAGAGTAGCGGTCGTTTCTCTCATACACTCTGTTCATGAAATCGTAGAAAAATTCAGGATCCTCCTCAAAGAAAGAGACGAGGATGTCGCGTATGTAGCTGTCGTCTTCTGTTGCAAAAAGGGACTTGTTGTTATAGATTGCTATTGCCTCGTCATACTTTTTGCCGTAGTCAACTTCCTCTGCGGCAAAGGCAAAGGACGAGAGAGCAGAGACGAGAGCGAGGGTGAGTGCAAGGATCTTTAATGCTTTCTTTTTCATTTTTATCCTCCGTGTTCAGTTTGAAGTTCCTGCCGCGCGGATATCCATGCAGAGAGCACTTTCTCCTGCGACGGCGTTATTTATTTCCATAGCATAGTCAATCTTCATCCGTCCTCCGAGGTCGGAGAGAGATTTATCAATGCTTTTTGTGCTTATTCCTACCGTGAGTGCACCAAATCCCATATCGTAATATGAAATGTGCTTTTTGCCTTCTTCGAAAATCATATGTGTTTCAAGGTCACCGAAACGGATAACGGTTACCTTGTTTTTCTCAACCTTAACCGTGGTCGTGGTGTTGCCGAGCCCCGTGAGCTCGCTTTCCTTATATGAAATATAGTAGTTTCCGTTCTTTTCGTAGAATCTTCCGCTTGTGACGAGCTCAACACTGTCGTCGCCCGTGTCCTCAAAGCTCTGAAGACCCTTTATTGTAATGATAACATCCTTTTTCATTTTTTGCTCCTTATTTGCCAATCTGAATCTTTTTTACCTCTCCGCGCATCTCGCCGCCGAGGAAGAGCGAGCCGAGCTCACCGAAACCTTCAGCATCGTCTGAGACGAAAAATTTATAATTTCCGCCGTGTTCATTCTTTTTTATATTGCCATCCTGTTTAAGAAGACGTGCCGCCTCAAGCCCCGGGTTTATCAGAGTAACTCCCTCACCCATAAAGCGGGAAAGCGCTGCCTCTATTATCGGGTAGTGTGTGCAACCCATAATGAGCGTGTCAACGCCTTTTTCCTTAAACTCGGAAAGATATTCGGAAACAACCGTCATAACTACAACGTCATCAGGAGAGGTTCTGCCGTTTTCAACGAGCGGAACAAAAAGCGGACATGCTTTTGCAAGAATTTCCGCATCGGGAAGAAGCTTCAGAATTTCACGCTCGTAAGAGCGGCTCTTTACCGTGGCAGAAGTGCCGATGATGCCGATTTTTCCGTTTCGGGTTGCCGCGGCCGCCGCACTCGCCGCAGGCTTTACAACGCCGAATAGCGGGATGTCGTAATCGTCCTTGATTTTCGGAAGCGCAACGGAGCTTACAGTTCCGCACGCCATAAGAATCGCCTTTATGTCAAATGAGCGGAGAAAGTCAACATCCTCTTTCGCGTAGCGGATGATGGTTTCTTCCGAGCGCGTTCCGTAGGGAACGCGGGCAGTGTCACCGAAATAGACAATATCCTCATCGGGAAGAAGACGCATTATTTCGGAGACGGCAGTGAGCCCGCCAAGTCCTGAATCGAAAACACCGATGGGTCTTTTGTCCATAGCTTCGGTCAATCCTTTCTGTTGGAATTTTACTTATCAAGTGCGCAGGAAATAATCTTGTCAAGAAGGTCTGAAAACTCAATGCCGCACGCCGCAAAGAGCTTTGCGTACATGCTGATGCTCGTGAAACCGGGGATGGTGTTGATTTCGTTAAAGATAATCTCGCCCGTCTCCTTGTGAACGAAGAAGTCAACTCTGGAAAGTCCACGGCAGGAAAGCGCGCGGTAAATCTTTTCGGCATACTCGCGGATTTTCGCCGAAACCTCAGGTGAGATGTCCGCGGGAATAACGGTTTTTGATGCGCTGTTTAAGTACTTCGACTCGTATGAATACGTCTCTGTTGCAGAGAGGACTTCGCCGCAGACAGAAATCGAAACGTCGTTGTTGCCGAGTGCCGCCGTTTCAATCTCGCGTGCGGGGATAAACTCCTCAACGAGAGCCTTTCCGCCGTAGCGGAGAGCGTCTGTCAGATTCTCAATGAGCTCTTTTCTGTCGGATGCCTTTGCGGCGCCGACGGAAGAGCCTGTTCCCGCTGGCTTTACGAACACGGGGTATGAAAACTTAGCCTCAACTTCTGCGACGGTCTTCTCCGCATCAAAGCTGTAGGAAGTAACCGTTATCCAGTCTGCCTGACGGACGCCTGTTGTAGCGGCGACAAGCTTTGTGAGAGATTTGTCCATCGAAACCGCGCTTGCGGCGCAACCCGGACCTACGCAGGGAATGCCTGCAAGCTCACATGCGCCCTGAAGTCTGCCGTCCTCGGCATTTTCTCCGTGCATAACGGGGAAGACAACGTCAACGGGGATAGTTTCTCCTGTTTCGAAAATATAAATTCCACCGCTTTTCTTGCTGAGCGAGAGTGTGCACTCCTTTGCACTGCTGTCAAGCCACGCATCCTTTTCAATTTTCGCAATGTCAAACTCGGGAAGATAATACCAGGCGCCGTCGCGCGTAATACCGCAAACCGTGAGGTCGTACTTTTTGCGGTCAAGACCCGAAAGAACGCTCGCGACCGAGCGCAGGGAGATTTCATATTCACTTGAAGCACCGCCGAAGAGAACGGCAAGACGAATTTTATTCATAAAAAACAGCTCCGTTTCATTTTATATAAATTATATGAAGCAATGACATGTAAAATGTCATAAAATAATATAGGCAAAAATAGAAATGAAGTGGCAGATACTGCCGCCAAGCCCGTGCGAAATTGAATTCACAAGTTCCTCTCCGAGGGTATATTTCGGTAAACCGAGTTTTTCTCTTTTATCCATAAGTTAAGTCTCCAAACTTTATCCATTATATCATATCACTTTTTTCAGGAAAATACAATGTGTTTTATTGACAATTCAAAAAATACTTGACACGTTTTTGGGGTAGTGATATAATGATTCCAAACCGTTGAGGAAGAGTAAGTAGGGTTTGCCCCTTTTCCCAAAGAGAGCCGCAGGTGCTGTGATTGCGGCGGAAAATGCAAAGCTGAATGGACTTCCGAGGGCGAGCAGAAAGAGGAAACTTCAGTATGTGAGACGGAGTGTGGCTCTCCGTGAACAAAGGTCTGCATATGTCGGTATGCGTAAAGCGGGTGTTTGAAACACCAAGCCGGGTGGCACCGCAGGATGTTACTTATCCTGTCCCAGCAAAAGCACTGGGGCAGGTTTTTTTGTCCCTTTTTGAAAGGAGAGTAAAATTATGGCACAGAGCAAAATCCCTTATAAAATTTACCTTGAAGAATCGGAGATGCCGAAATATTGGTATAACCTCCGTGCAGAGATGAAAAAGAAGCCCGCACCGCTTCTTAATCCGGTTACGCACAAACCCTCGACGCCTGAGGAGCTTGAGTCGGTTTTCTGCAAAGAGCTTGTGCGTCAGGAGCTTGACGATACCACGGTAAACATCGAAATCCCCGAGAAGATCCGCGATTTCTACAAGATGTACCGTCCGTCTCCGCTTATCCGCGCATATTGCCTTGAGGAGAAGCTTCAGACCCCTGCAAAGATTTATTATAAGTTTGAGGGCAACAACACAAGCGGAAGCCACAAGCTCAACTCCGCTATCGCTCAGGCGTATTATGCAAAGGAGCAGGGGCTTCGCGGAGTTACCACCGAAACAGGCGCAGGCCAGTGGGGTACGGCGCTTTCTATGGCGTGCTCATACTTCGACCTTGACTGCAAGGTATATATGGTAAAGTGCTCATACGAGCAGAAGCCGTTCCGCCGCGAGGTTATGCGTACCTACGGCGCATCGGTCACCCCGTCTCCGTCAATGGAGACTGAGGTCGGAAAGAGAATTTTAGCCGAACATCCCGGAACTACAGGAAGTCTCGGCTGTGCAATAAGTGAGGCGGTTGAGGCGGCAGGTAACCTCGAGGGCTACCGCTACGTCCTCGGAAGCGTGCTCAATCAGGTTATGCTTCACCAGTCAATTATCGGTCTTGAAGCAAAGACCGCGCTTGACAAATACGGAGAAAAAGCCGACATCATCATCGGCTGTGCAGGCGGCGGATCAAACCTTGGCGGTCTCATCGCACCGTTTATGGGCGAGAAGCTCCGCGGCGAGCGTGATTATCAGTTCATCGCGGTCGAGCCGCAGTCCTGCCCGAGCCTTTCACGCGGATCATATGTCTATGATTACTGCGACACTGGTAAGGTCTGCCCGCTTTCAAAGATGTACACTCTCGGTTCGGGTTTCATCCCTGCGGCTACTCATGCAGGCGGACTTCGCTACCACGGTATGAATTCAACTCTCTCCGAGCTCTACGATCAGGGACTTATGGAGACACGCACGGCTTCGCAAACGGAGATTTTTGCGGCGGCAGAGACTTTTGCAAGGGTAGAGGGAATTCTCCCTGCGCCCGAGAGCTCACACGCAATCAAGGTCGCAATCGACGAAGCGCTCAAGTGCAAGGAGACAGGAGAGGAGAAGACAATCGTCTTCGGCCTTACGGGTACAGGATATTTTGATATGTACGCATACGAGAAGTTCCACAACGGCGATCTCGGCACATACATTCCGACGGATGAAGAGATTGCAACGAGCCTTAAAAACCTCCCAAAGATTGACTAATAAAACGAAAGGAGACCCGACAATGGGAAATAAAAACCTCAAAACCTGTGCGGTAATAAACGACCTGTCGGGTTTCGGAAGATGTGCGCTTAACGTAACTATCCCCGTAATGAGCGCGATAGGCGTGAGAGTTCTTGCCGTTCCTACGGCGGTGCTCTCAAATCATACGGGATTTTCGGAATATTACTTCTCCGACCTCACGGGAGGAATGAGGGAATACTTTTCCGCGTGGGAAAAGCTCGGGCTTACCTACGACGGAATATACTCAGGCTTTCTCGGCAGCGAGGAGCAGGCGGACATCATTTCCGAGTTTATAAAGAAAAACAGAACGGAAAATACATATCTCTTCGTTGATCCCGCAATGGGCGACGACGGCAAGCTCTATCCAACCTGTACGGACGGACTTGTGAAAAAGATGCGCGGTCTTTGCGCTACGGCGGATATAATAACGCCGAACCTCACCGAAGCTTGCTTCCTTGCAGGAGCGGATTATGCGGAGATGAAGTCGGCATCGGTTGAAAGAGTTTCCGATCTTGCTCTCCGTCTTACTCAACTCGGCGCAGCCCGCGTCATTATAACGGGTGTGTATCAGGGCGATAAGGTTTCAAACGTCGTTTGCGACAGCGTCCGCGGCGAAATTTTCACCACCTCGTCAAAGTGCGTTTCAGGAGAGTTCTGCGGAACGGGCGACCTCTTCGCATCAATTCTCTTCGGCGAGAGCCTGAAAGGAAAATCGCTTAGAAGCGCCGTACGCGCGGCGTCAAACGTAGTCAGTCGTGCGGCAAAGTTCTCAGACGAGCTTGGCGTCTCAAAGACAGACGGCATCGCGTTTGAACCGTTTCTGAAAAGTTTGTAAAATAAAAAAGCTACCGAAATTTTCGGTAGCTTTTAAAAATTTTTTCGCGAAAAAGAGGGAAAACGAAGTTTTTGGCGTATATTAAAATAAGAGGTGATATGTGATGAATTTGAGACAGAGCGAAGAAGCGAGAGAAAAGAGAGATTTTTCACCCTTTGCGTGCTTTTCGTCAGAGAGTCTCGGACGTGCCAGGGAGGAGACGGAGTGCGAGGTTCGCACCTGCTTTATGCGCGACCGCGACAGAATCATCCATTCAAAATCATTCCGCCGTCTTAAGGACAAGACGCAGGTTTTCATATCGCCCGAGGGCGACCATTACCGCACGCGCCTTACGCATACGCTTGAGGTTTCGGGTATTGCCCGTACCATTGCCCGTGCACTTTCTTTAAACGAAAGCCTCTGCGAGGCGATTGCGATGGGGCATGACCTCGGCCACACGCCGTTTGGTCACGGCGGAGAGCGCGAGCTTGCGGCTCTTACGGACGGTGAGTTTTCGCACAATCTCCAGAGTGTTCGCGTCGTCGAGAAGATTGAGCATCAGGGAATGGGGCTTAACCTCACCCGTGAGGTAATCGACGGCATCGCCTGCCATTCGGGCGAGGGAAGAGCGAAGACGCTCGAGGGAAGAGTTGTTGCTCTTGCTGACAGAATTGCATACATAAACCACGATATAGACGATTCCATCCGCGCAGGCATTTTAAGCGAGGTGGACATCCCGAAAGAATACCGCGAAATTTTGGGAAACCGCCCGAGCAAGCGCATAAATTCGCTTGTTATGGATACAATAAAAGAGAGTACGGGCAAAAATGAAATCTGCATGTCTGACGAGGTTTATTCCGCGATGATGGGGCTTCGGAAGTTCATGTTCGAGCGAGTTTACCGCGCGCCGTTTGCACTCAAGCAGGAAGAAAAGGTGCGCGACGTCGTAAGACGCCTTTTTGAATATTACATATCAGATATTGACCGTCTCCCGGAGGAATATCGGAAGATTGCGGAGACGGACGGCGAAATCACCGCCGTGTGTGACCTTATCGCGTGTATGTCCGACAGATATGCACTGCATACTTACAGCGAAATTTTTCTCCCCGTTTCGTGGGGGCTGTAAATACATTTAAAATAAAAGAAAGGGTGTGAAAAAGATGGCGTTTCCGAGAGAGTTTATGGACGAGCTCATCGCGAGAAATGATATCGTGTCCGTAGTTTCGAGATACGTAAACTTAACGCGGCGCGGCTCGGGAAATCTCGGTCTTTGTCCGTTCCACAACGAGAAAACGCCATCGTTTTCCGTTTCCTCGGACAAGCAGTTTTTTCATTGCTTCGGTTGCGGCGCAGGCGGCGACGTAATAACGTTCGTTATGAAGATTGAAAACATCGATTTTGCAGAGGCAGTCGAAAAGCTTGCAGGCTGGGCAGGAATGCAGGTTCCCGAATCGTCATATGGCGAAAAGGAGCGGTCTAACCGCCGCCGCGCACAGGAAGCGTGCCGCGATGCCGCTCGGTTTTTCCACGAAAAGTTAAAAGCACCCGAGGGAGAGGCGGCAAGGAGCTATTTGCTCGGTCGCGGTCTTTCTCCTGCGGTCATCACGCGCTTCGGGCTTGGCTATTCTCCCGACGGTTGGGACGGGCTACTCAACGAGCTTACGGCAAAGGGATACACAAAGAGCGAGCTTCTTGCGGCAGGACTTGTCACGACAGGTAAGAGCGGAAAGATTTACGACCGCTTCCGCGGACGTGCGATGTTCCCGATAATCGACATACGAGGCGCGGTAATCGGTTTTGGCGGACGTATCATGGGCGAAGGCGAGCCGAAGTATTTAAACTCTCCCGAGTCCGAGGTTTTCAACAAACGAAAGAACCTCTACGCGATGAACCTTGCGCGTCAGAGCAAGGCCGACTTCTTCATTCTCGCGGAAGGTTATATGGACGTTATAGCTCTCCACCAGGCAGGGTTTGACTCGGCGGTCGCGTCGCTCGGAACGGCTCTTACCGATGAGCAGGCGCACCTCATATCAAAATATAAGAGTCGGGTTATAATTTCCTACGACTCCGACAAGGCAGGTCGCGCGGCAACGGAGCGTGCGATTGACATACTGAAAAAAGCAGGGCTTGACGTAAGAGTTCTTACGATGAAAGAGGCAAAAGACCCTGACGAGTTCATCAAGAAATTCGGAAGAGACCGCTTTGCAAAGCTTATTGACGATGCTCTTCCTGCATCTGAGTACAGGCTTGAGAGCACGAAGCAGGCGTATAATCTCGACGACGATAAGGAAAGAGTATTATATATAAAAGAAGCGGTTTCCCAGCTTGCGAAAATACGTAGCGAGTTTGAGCGAGAGATTTACGCGGGCAGGATTTCAAAGGAAACAGGCGTCACGCGTGATGCCATTCTGCGTGAGGCGGAGAGCCTGAGGAAGAAGCTTCTTCGGGAAAAGAAAAAGGAAGAGGAAAGGCGCGCCCTTGACCCTCTCGGAAACATTATGCCGAAAGAGAGAGGGTCGCGGTATGAAAATCCGCGTTCCGCAGTTGCGGAAGAGGGATTGCTCTCGCTTTGTGCATCGGATGTGAAGCTTTGTCTTGAAACGATAGAGCAGGTTTCGGGAAAGATGTTCTCATCCCCGATTCTCGGGCGTGCTTTTGACATAGTGACAAACGAGGCTCGCGAGCGAGGCCATGAGACTGATATGCGAATCATCTCGGCGAATATGAGCGAGGAAGAGGCATCTCACATTGCCGCAGTTTTTGCAAGACGGCGCGAGACATCGCGTGATGCGCTTGCCGACTACATCCACATCATAAAACAGGAATACATAAAAAAACAGGGCGAGAGCTCGGACGATGCGTTGCTTGCCGCTACTGAACTTTACAGAAAAAAGAAGGGGATATAAAAATGGAAAACGAAAAGAATGAAAGAATCATAACGGTTGAAGAAAAAAAGCAGATTATTCGCGAACTCATCGAAACGGGAAAGAAAAAAGGCAAGCTCTCGCAGAAAGAGCTTTCTGCCGTTGCGGAAGAGCTTGAGATGAATTCCGACGAGATTGAAAAGCTCTATGATGCTCTTGAAAACCACGGCATCGACCTTCCGCTTGAAGAGTTTATTGCCGACATTCCGCCTGAGGACGAATTCCTCGATGATGCGCCCGAAAACCTCGACGATGTCGAGGAGATTCCTGAAGAGGAGCTTGCAGATTCCGCATCTCTTATGGAGGGCCTCTCAATTGACGACCACGTCCGCATTTACTTAAAGGAAATCGGTAAGGTTGACCTTCTCTCTCCTGAAGAGGAAGTCGAGCTCGCAAACCGTATGGCAGAGGGCGACGAAATGGCAAAGGTGCGCCTTGCAGAGGCAAACCTCCGTCTTGTTGTTTCAATCGCAAAGCGCTATGTCGGTCGTGGTATGCTCTTCCTCGACCTCATTCAGGAGGGCAACCTCGGTCTTATTAAGGCTGTTGAGAAATTTGACCATACAAAGGGATACAAATTCTCAACTTACGCAACCTGGTGGATTCGCCAGGCAATCACCCGTGCGATTGCCGACCAGGCGCGTACCATCCGTATCCCCGTTCATATGGTAGAAACAATAAACAAAGTAATTCGCGTGTCCCGTCAGCTTCTCCAGGAGCTCGGCCACGACCCGTCACCCGAGGAGATTGCAGAGGAAATGCAGATTCCGGTTGCGCGTGTTCGCGAGATTCTCAAGATTGCGCAGGAGCCGGTATCGCTTGAAACTCCTATCGGCGAAGAGGAAGATTCCCACCTTGGCGACTTCATCCCCGCAGAGGATGCGCAGGAGCCTGCAGAAGCTGCATCGTTTGCGCTTCTTCGCGAGCAGCTTGTCGAAGTTCTCAAGACACTTACTCCGCGTGAGGAGAAAGTTCTCCGTCTCCGCTTCGGCATTGAGGACGGAAGAACTCGTACGCTCGAAGAGGTCGGACGTGAGTTCAACGTTACGCGTGAGCGTATCCGCCAGATTGAGGCAAAGGCTCTCCGCAAGCTTCGCCATCCGAGCCGCTCCAAGATGCTCAAGGATTTCTTGAACTAAAGAAAGGTGTCCTTCGCTTGAAAATCATAGATTCACACGCACATATATTTCCGCAGAAAATTGCCCTCAAGGCAAGCGGAGCAATAGGCGATTTTTACAATATAAAAATGCACCATGACGGTATGGCGCATACACTCAACGGGCTTATGCAGGATGCGGGCATCGAGCGTGCACTCGTCTGCTCAACTGCGACAACGCCGCATCAGGTAGAGCCGATAAACGACTTCGTATATGAAAAGTGCAAGAAATACCCGAACTTCATGGGTTTTGCAACGCTTCATCAGGATATGGAAGACGCTGAAAGAGAGATTCTCCGCGTAAAGAAAATGGGGCTTCGCGGAATAAAGCTTCACCCTGATTTTCAGAAGTTTGAGATTGACGATGAGAAGATGTTTCCTACATACAAAATCCTTGAGAGGGAAAAACTCCCCATCCTTTTCCATACGGGGGATAAGAGATATGACTTCTCAGGACCTCGCCACCTCATAAAGATTATGGAAAGGTTCCCGGACCTCGTCTGTATCGGTGCGCACTTCGGCGGCTATTCCGAGTGGAAAGAGGCGGAGATGTATCCGAAGAGCAAAAACCTCTTCTTCGATACTTCAAGCTCGCTTGACGTTCTTCCGACTGACGGTGCACTCGTGCTTATTTCTCACTTCGGAGTAGAGCAATTCATGTTCGGTACGGACTACCCGATGTGGACGCCGAGCGAGGAAATCGAAAAAGTTCTCGCGCTCGGTCTTTCCGAGGCTGATTATGAGAAGATTTTCCATGCAAACTTTGAAAGACTTTTCGGTAAATGAGGAAAGAAAAATGAAGATAAATTTCCCTGTAATTCTTGACGGTGCTACGGGTTCGGAGCTTATGAAGCGCGGGATTCCGTCTGGAGTGTGCCAGGAAAAATGGATAACTGAAAACCCGTCTGCAATCACGGAGCTTCAGCGCGAGTACGAAGCGGCGGGAAGCGAGATTGTTTATGCGCCGACATT
>JAZQSI010000088.1:0-5606 GCA_045629985.1 Eubacteriales bacterium | reverse complement strand
ATCTCAAATCAGACAAGCTCTCACCTGAGGACGTCCTTCTGCTCTTTAAGCTTGTCCTCTCGCAATACGAGCTTTCAACAATTCCTGCCACGATCGATTGCGTAAACATCGCGCTTTCCGACCGCGCTTGCGGTGAGAGATGTTTATACCGCATCGTTCTTGGCGCAAACGACGGTGCTTTCCCTTCATCGGAGCATGATTTGGGGCTTCTTACCGACAACGACAGACAAGAGCTTTCCGAACTTGGCGTCACGCTCGCACCATCCCTTTGCGAGCGCATTTACAAAGACATCGCCTGCGTACACAGCATTCTCTGCTCATCGGAGCGCGGACTTTACGTTAGCTATCTTACGACCTCATCAAAGGGGGAAGAGATGTTTGAAGCCGAGGCAGTTTCGCGCATCCGCGCAATCTTCCCCGAGCATTACGAAGGACTTTCTCTGCACGAGGCACGTACTCTTGCAAAAACTCCCTGTTTTGACGAATGTGTATCAGAGGGAATCAACATCCTCTTTGATGGCGCGGATGAATCTCTTTCGGACAAGCTTTCTTCCATACGCAAAAATGCAAAAAACACACGCGGGCCAATTCTATCAAAAGAAAATATTGAGGCTGTTTTCGGGAAGAAGATTCGTCTGAGCGCATCGAAAGCGGATCTCTTCTGCTCATGCCGATATGCATACTTCTTGAAGTACGGTCTTAACGCTTACCCGAAGAAACGTGCGGAAATTTCCCCTATCGAGGCAGGAAATCTCATGCACTATGTTCTTGAAAAGGTTATCTGCCGCCTCGCCGAGGAGAATACATACGACACCGAAAAAGCTACTGCATATTCTCGCGAGGCCGTTCGCACATACCTTGCGGAGACGCTCACCGCAACAAGCGAGCTTTCGGGAAGAATGAACTTTCTTCTTGCGCGAATCGAGAATACCGTCGTTGCGGCGGTTTGCGACATCTGCCGTGAGCTTGAGTGCGGAAGTTTTGTTCCGACGGACTTTGAGCTTGAATTTTCTCCCGACGGTACGCTCGCTCCGATTGAAATTTCAGGAGAGCACTCCGAGGTTTCCTTTGTCGGTAAGGTTGACCGTATTGATACTTATTCCCACGACGGCAAGCTCTTCTTCCGTGTTATTGACTACAAATCGGGAACGAAGCATTTTTCCCTCAACGAGACCGTGAACGGCATCGGAATGCAGCTTCTGCTCTATATGTTTGCGCTTGAAGAGAGCGGCAACACTCATTACGGCGAGGCCCCGCACGCGGCAGGGCTTATGTATGTTCCCGTAACACGCACGTTCTCGGAGACACGAAATGCTCCGCCCGGGGTAATGAAGCGCGAGGGCGTTCTGCTGCGCAACTTCAACATAATTGATGCAATGGAGAGCGGAGAGGAGAAAAAATATCTCCCCGTTTCCTTCAAGCGTGACGGCTCGCTCACCGCATCTTCCCTTGCTCTTACTGAGAAGGAATTTGCCGCAATCAAGGAAAGGGTAAAATCTATCCTTGCACGTATTGGCGATGAGCTTTCACTCGGCATAATCGACCCGAACCCGTATGTTGACGGAAGTACAAACTCCTGCAAGTGGTGTGACTACAAAAGCGTCTGCGGCTTTGACGAAGAGCGAGGAGACGACTGTATGCGTGAGCTTTGCGAGGTTGACTATAAGGACATTCTAAAGAAGGGGGAAGAGCAATGAGCGAAGTCAAATGGACACCTGACCAGAAAAACGCCATAGACCACGACGGAAGCTCTCTCCTCATTTCCGCCGCAGCCGGTTCAGGTAAGACAGCAGTTCTCGTTGAGCGCATCATACGCCTTATCACCGAGAAAAGACGCGACATAACTGATTTTCTCATAATCACCTACACGAAAGCCGCGGCAAGCGAGCTTCGCAAGAAAATAAGCCAGGCTCTGCACAAAAAAATTGCAGAGCTTCCCGGAGACCGCCATTTGCGCCGCCAGCTTGCTCTCGCGGGCAGTGCGCGAATATCGACAGTTCATTCTTTCTGTTCGTGGGTTCTCCGAAATTACGGAAACTCTGAGAGTATCCCGTCTGTCTTCCGCGTTCTCGACGAAGCAGAAGAAACACTTATCTTAAAAGAAACGCTCTCCGAGCTTATTGAGGAAAAGTACGACGAAAAAGACGAGGATTTTCTCACTCTTGCCACTTATATGAACGACGGAAGGTCTGACCGTCTTCTCTTCTCATCAATCCTCGAACTTTATAAAAAAAGCCGAAGCCACCCGTACCCCGAAAAGTGGCTTGATTCTGCCTGGAAGGCATATGATACAGAAAAACTTTCGGATATATCCGAGACGACCTGGGGACGTGAAATGCTTTCGGAGGTCGAGGATATCATAAATTCATGTGAGAAAACCGTTGCGGCACTTCTCTCAGATGCCGATAAGCGTACAGACACGAGCGAAGTATATCACGACACACTCACAAATGCGCTTTCCGCCATCAGAGGTCTCCATTCCGACAGCTGGGACGAGCTTTTTACAAAAATTTCTTCCTTCGAGCTCGGACGTCTTCCATCCTCGAGGAAACTTGAGGACAAGACTCTCCCCGACAGGATAAGCGCGCTCTTTAAAATTCTCCGCGAGGATATGAAGAGCATTCCCGAGAGCCTTATGCAGGCAGACAGCGAAACTCTTCTTTCGGAAATCCGCACGCTTTCACCCATCGTGCGTGAGCTGACAAGCCTCACCGCAGAGCTTACTGCCCGCTTTGAAAAAGAAAAACTCCGCCGCGGAGTTCTTGACTATTCTGACCTTGAACACCTCTGTATAAAGCTTCTCATCGACGAATATGACGAGGAAAATGACTCGGTTATTCCGAGTGCCGCAGGACGCGAGCTTGCATCTCTCTTTTCTGAAATTCTCCTCGATGAGTTTCAGGACAGCAATATCATTCAGGATGTGATTTTCCGCGCGGTTTCAAGAAAAGAAAAGAATATAGTTATGGTAGGCGACGTAAAGCAGTCAATCTACGGTTTTCGTCTTGCAGACCCGTCCATATTCATGAAGAAATATAAGACATTCAAGCGTCTTGATGAGGCGCAAGGCGACGAACCGAGAGTCATAACGCTCTCACAAAATTTCCGTTCGAGAAACGAAATTCTCACCACGGCAAACGGACTTTTCTCGCGCATTATGACCGAGAAACTCGGCGGCGTTGACTATACGGAAGACCATTTCCTCTACCCACGCGAAAATATTCCCGAACTTTCGGGAATGCAGACGGAGTTCTGCCTTATCGACTATCAGAGAGCCGAAGAGAAGGGCGTTGAAGCCGAAGCACGCTTTACCGCCGCAAAAATCGCAGAGCTTGTCCGTTCAGGCTTTATAATAAACGACAAGGACGCGGGGCTTCGTCCGTGCAGATACGGTGATTTCGCCGTTCTTCTGCGTTCTGCCGCGACAGCCGCAGAAGCGTACGAAAGAGAATTTGCACGTGCAGGAATTCCGTTCATCTCTCCGAAACCTGACGGACTTTTGCAGAAAAGCGAAATTCGCGCGGTTGTCTCCCTTCTCTCTGTCATAGACAACCCAACATCGGACATTCCGCTTATCGCGGCTCTTAAATCCCCTATGTTTGCTTTTTCTGCCGACGATTTGTGTGAAATCCGCCGCGAGCGCGCAGGATCATTCATAAACTCCATGGAAAAGCTCTCCAAACGTGAGACAAAAACCGCAGAGAAATGCCGAGGCTTTCTCTCAACTCTCCGCACCCTTCGTTCTCTCGCACGCGGAATGAGCGCAAGTTCTCTCATATGGGAGATTTATAACCGCACGAACGCGCTCGGTATGTTCGGCGCTCTCCCCTACGGCAAAGAGAGACAACAGAATTTGCTTGAATTTTATAAATGTGCAGAAGAGTTTGAAGCACTCGGATATTCGGGACTTTATAAGTTCATCTCGCATATTGCAAACCTTATAGAAAACGACGGCGATATCGCGCTACCACGCGCACACACAAAAAACTCCGTCACGATAATGACGATGCACAAGTCAAAGGGTCTTGAGTTCCCGATAGTTTTCGTCGGAAACGTCATACGCAGCTTCAACCTTGAAGACATCAAGAATTCCGTTCTCATTCACCCGGAGCTCGGCATCGGCACAAAGCTCAAGGACGAGGTTACGATGTGCCACCACACAACACTCATGCGCGAGGCTATACGCCGAAAAATTCTATCCGAACAGAAAAGCGAGGAAATGCGTCTTCTATACGTTGCGCTTACACGTGCGCGAGAGAAGATGTTCATAACCGCATCACGTGAGAACACAGAAAAGAAGCTTTCGGATATTATGTCGCAGAACCCATATCCTGAGCTTGATGCAGTAAACCTCGCGCGCAGAAACGATGCCGCACTTTGGTTTCTCCTCCCGCTTCTCCGAACAAAAGCAGGCGAGGCTCTATTCAACACCGAGGAGAATGACGACACATTCAACATCGACGCATACATGCTCCCATCAAGCGAGATAGATACCTTTGAGGAAATTCCGGAAGACGAATCAGTGGAAGATACGTACCGTGAAATGATGCTTCCGAACGGTTCTTACCCTCACCGGCTTGCGACAACAACTCCATCAAAGCTCACCGCGACAAAGCTTGGCTCGATAAAGCAAAAAGAGGTGCAAATCCTGCGAAAGCGCCCGGCGCGACCGAGCTTTATCCGCGAAAAATCTCTATCCCCTGCCGAGCGTGGAACAGCGCTTCATATGGCAATGCAGTTTGTTGATTTTTCAAAATGTCGTACGGAAGATGGTGTCAAAGCTGAACTTTTGCGCCTTTATGACAAGAAGTTTCTCACCAAGGCGCAGGTTGAGTGCATTAATCCCTCGCACATAACAGCATTTATAAACTCCGATACGGGTCGCGAAATTCTCGCATCAGAGAAACTTGAGCGTGAATTTAAATTTTCCGTTCTTCTCCCTGCCGATGAGCTTCTTGACGAGCCCGAGCTTCACTCTGAAAAAATTCTCTTACAAGGCGTAATTGATATGTACTATGAAAAGGACGGTGAGACCGTCATAGTCGATTTCAAAACAGACCGCAGAAAACCCGAGGGAGAATTACTAAAAAAATACAAAGAACAGCTTCGTGCTTACCGCCGCGCTCTCTTTGAAATGACAGGCAGAGAGGCCACAAAACTTATTCTCTACCTTGTCCCTCACGAAACGTACATCGAAGTATAAAAAACACGGATGCTTAAAGCATCCGTGTTTTTTATTACTCATTATACGGAATAAATCCGTTACACTCCTGAACGAATTTCCCTTCAAGTCCCTTCTGTTTTACGCCGCGCTGCATTGAGTTGTCCTCCGGAAGAGATGCAAAATCAACCTCTTCAACCGACTTCGGATGAAGCTTATAAACATACTGATATACGTCAAGCGCTTTGTTTTCGGCAGGGAAAACCTTAAATCTATTCTGGAAGCTTATGATGTTCGACTCGGGCTTTAGAATCTCACGAAGCACAGGTGAGAGCATCCAACAGGAAGTTACAAAACCCTTGAAATCGTATTCAGGATAGCAACGTGTCAGAACTTCACGAGCTCTTGCAAACGCTGCATCGCAGGCTTCCGTTGTAAAGCCGGG
>JAZQSI010000087.1:0-13506 GCA_045629985.1 Eubacteriales bacterium | reverse complement strand
TGAGGTGGAAATGGGAGTGAAAACATCATTTTTTCATTCTGCAATTATCTCAAAAAGCTCGTTTAATCTGTCATACCGTCCGAGGAGATATAGATATCCCCAGAGAGCCTCGAAAGCAGTTGCCGCATGGTATGTGGCATAGTCAGAATGCTTCGGCACGGAGTTCACTTTCGCATTTCGCGCTCGACGGAAGACATCTGCCTCTTCTTCGGATAGGAGAGGTAGGATTTTTTCTGATGCAACCTTTTGGGCCGCGGCAGAAACGGAAAGGACGGTGCTCTTGTGGAGTTCTCTCGCTTTGCACACGCCACCCTTTACAAGATTTCCGCGCACCATAAGCTCAAATACGGCATCGCCTATATGTGCGAGTGCGAGCGCGCTCATCTGCAATATTTCTTTTTCGGAAAGTGTTGTATGAAGAAAATCAGACATAAATAATGCCCCTTGTATTTTTTATTATATTGTATGACAGAATAATAAAAAAGTCAATTCAGATAATTCAAAATGGCCGTATATTATTGTTGTAATTTTATGGAAAATGTGCTATAATTACCTTTGAATATTCGCAAATGATTTGTGCGAAATTACAAAGGCTTTTTTAGTAGAAAAAACACTCTGTTTTAAGGCGGTGATTAGAATATGGCAGGAGAGGCTGTGAAAAAGCTGATTGATGCCGAGCGCGAGATAGCGCAGGGCATTGAAGAAGCAAAAACAGCGGCAAAAAAGCTTATCGCAGATGCTGAGACTCGAGGAAACAAACTTCTTCTGGAAGAAGAGGAGGATGCGATAAAGAGAGAGGCAGAGTTTCTTTCAAAGGCAGAAAAAGAAGCTCTCGCCGAGAAAGCTCAGATAGAAGCTGCGGCGGAGGCTGAGCGTGAAAAGCTCATCACGCTTGCGGCAGGAAAACTTGAAGCGGCGGCTTCGCTTATAACGGAAAGGGTTGTGAACGGATAATGTCGATTGTCAAAATGAAACGGCTGCATCTTGTCGCAAGCGCTTCCGAGCGCGAGAGGCTTATGAAGCTTCTTGCTTTCTACGGAGTCGTCGAGCTTACGGAAACCGACGTGGGAGACCTTCCCGTTTCCGAGGTTGCTACCGATTCCGAAAAGATACGTGCAAGCCTTTCGGAAATTGTATCGGCAAAGGATTTTCTGAAAGTCAAGGGCAAAATGAAAATGGGCCTCCTTTCAAGGAAACCCGAAATTTCCGAAAAAGATATTTTCTCATCAAAGTATGTCACGGATGCCCTATCGGAGGCTGAAAAGATAAACTTTGCTCGTGAGGAAATTTCAAGGCTTAACGATAAGAAAGCAAAGCTTGAAGCATCTGCGAAAAGTATGGAGCCATGGGAAGGGCTTGATATACCGCTTGACCTTCCGCAGGGAAAACACTATACGGCAACGCTCCTGACAGCCCCGATAGCCGCATCGCTTGATGCGCTTATTGAGCTGGTGGGCAAGGAGAGCGAGATTGCCGAGATCTTTGAAATTTCAAAAGACGGAACATTGCGATATCTGCTTCTTCTGACGCATAAGTCAGACTTTGAAAAAGTTTTTTCATCTCTTAAGCAACTTGGTGTCGCGAGCGTGAAGTTCCACGGTCTTGATAAGACGGCAAAAGAGAGAAGACGAGAACTTCTGTCAGAAATTTCAGAAACGGAAAAAAAGATTTCAGAGCTTGAGGGCGAGCTTAAGGTAAGCCGGGATACATTCAAGCTCATTCTCACGGCGGAGGATGCTTTGCGTGCTCGTCTTGCATGCGAGGTGGAATCGGAAAAGGGCGTTTCGACAAAGCATCTCTTCTATATAGAGGGATGGGCGCCGAAGCGCGAGGAGAAAAATTTAATAGAGTTTTTCGAACAAAACGGTTGCGCGTATGAGTTCCGTGATCCCGAAGAGGGAGAAGAGGTTCCGACGCTCACCTACAACTCAGCGATTGTTTCTCCGTTTAGCGTAGTTACCAATATGTACAGTGCTCCCGCATATACGGGCATTGATCCGAACCCGATGATGGCGCCTTTCTTTGCGCTCTTCTTCGGAATAATGCTTTCGGATGCAGGATACGGACTTCTTCTTATGATAGCGGGCGTGTTCGCTTTGTTGTACATGAAGCCTAAAGGCGGATTTCGTCAGTTTATGCAGCTTGCGATAATCTGCGGAGCATCAACCGTATTATGGGGACTTTTGTTCGGTGGAATTTTCGGAAACGGCATTCAGTCTCTTTATCAGCTTTTCACGGGAAAGATTTTCCCGTATGACATCGCGTTGTGGTTTGACCCGTCGCAAGATCCGATGAAGATGCTTATCTTCTCAATGATTCTTGGCGGTATTCAGATTGTCGTAAGTATGGCGATAAAGGCATATATGCTGATTCGCGATGGTGAAGTTTTCGCCGCGATATTCGACATCGGTTCATGGTGGGTAGTCTTTGCCGGTGCAATAACCTGCATCTTCAATACAAAAGTCGGCCTCTATATCCTCATCGCAGGTGCTGCAATGCTCATCCTTACACAGGGAAGAGCAAAGAAAAATATCTTGTCAAAGTTCCTCGGTGGCGTAATGAGCCTTTATGATATAACGGGTTATTTTTCAGATATCCTGTCATATTCAAGACTACTCGCGCTTTCTCTTGCAACTGCGGTTGTTTCGCAGGTTGTTAACACGATGGGTGTTCTGACAGGACCGGTAGGCTTCTTTGTAGTATTCATAATCGGACACCTATTCAATCTCGCAATAAACCTTATAGGTTCTTTCGTTCACTCGGCACGACTTCAGTATGTTGAGTTCTTCGGAAGATTCTACGAAAGCGGAGGAAGAGAATTCAAGCCGCTTTCAATAAAAACAAAAAATTCAAACATCATTAAGGAGGAAAATTAAAATGACTTTCACAGAATTCTTTTCAAATCAAGAGGCAGTATGTATGGCGTTCGCACTTTTCGGTGCAGCTTTCGCAACGATTCTCGCAGGTATGGGATCTGCAAAGGGTGTAGGCTTGGTAGGTGAAGCGGCTTCAGGCGTTGTCGCAGAGGATCCGTCAAAGTTCGGTCAGATTCTTCTTCTCCAGGTTCTCCCGGGTACACAGGGTATCTACGGCCTTCTCATCGGATTTATCATTCTCCTCAAAGTCGGTATCGTCGGTGGCAGTGCTCAGATAGCAATGACAGTAGGAAATGGCATTTACATTCTCATCGCTTCCATCATCATCGGCGTTGTCGGTTACTTCTCAGCTATCAAGCAGGGACGAGTTGCTGCAGCAGGTGTTGGCATTGTTGCAAAGCGTCCTGAGGAAGCTTCTAAGGCGATGGTTTTCGCTGCTATGGTTGAAACATACGCAGTTCTCGCTCTTCTCGTTTCCTTCCTTATGGTAAGCGGCGTAAAATAAGACGGGTGGCTTTTAGAGTATGAAAGGTATTGAAAATATTATAAAAAAGATTGCGGACGAGGCATCTGTTGAATCTGAAAAGATTCTTTCAGATGCACGTGCTGAGGCGGATGCAATTCTCTCAGGCTACGAAAAAAAGGTGGCGGAGAAAAAGGCAGATGCCGTTTCTCGCGCCGTTTCTCGCGCTGAAGAAGCACGTCTTCGCCTTGTAGGCGGTTATCGTTTGGACGAGAGACAAAAAACTCTTGCAAAGAAGCAGGAGCTTATTGCCTCTGCGTTTGATGCAGCTTATGAAAAGCTTAATGCCCTCGAAGGTGAGGAACGCGCAGACATTCTTGCGCGTCTTGCTCTTCGTGCCGCAAATGGTGCAGCCGGCGAGATAATCCTCTCTGCAGAAGATAAAGAAAAGTTCGCAGACGAGATTTCCGAAAAGATTTCCGAAAATGCAGTGCTTAAGATTTCTGATGAGGTCCGTCCTATTTCAGGCGGATTGATATTCAAGCGCGGTGCGACGGAAGTCAACTGCACTTTCTGTGCGCTTATTGACGAAATGCGCGAGGTTATGAGCCGCGAGGTTGCGGATATTTTGTTTGGCTGAGGTTTTTTTGATGAAAGTAAGAGATACAGATTACTTATATGCAACGATGAACATACGTGCAAATGAGAAAAATCTTCTCACCTCACGTGGCATCGAGCGTATGATAGAAGCAAAAACACCGGAAGAAGTCTCAAAAGTGCTTTCCGAATTCGGTTACGGTCAAACTGCGCTTCTTAATATTGATGACGTTGAAGCGGCGATACAGAGTGCTGAAGAGGAAACGGTCAGAATTGTATCCGATGCTTGTGAGAATGACAGCATAAAGAACGTGTTTTTGCTCAAATATGATTTCCACAACATAAAAGTGATAACGAAAGCCAATTTTACGCATCAGGATGCAGAAAATCTTCTCTCCGGCGTTTCTCTCATACCGGGCGACAAGCTTCTTTCGATGATAAAGGAAGGGGATATTTCGTCTCTTCCCGAAAAGATGAGCGCGGCGTATTTGGCTGCGGCAGAAGTTCTTGCCCATACGGGAAATGCAGAGCTTTCAGATTATATTCTTGATGAAGCCTGCTTTGATATGATGATGGAGACGGCAAAAGAGTCAGGAAGCGAGTTTCTTCTCGGATATGTAAAACTCCTTGCCGATATTGCAAATCTCCGTCTTGCCGTGAGGATGATTCGTCGCGGAAAAGAAGAGGATATTGAAGCACGACTCCTCTCTTGCGGCGGAATCGCGAAAGAGAAATTCCTGCGCAAGAATCTTTCTGAAGAGCTTTCGGCGACAGCGCTTGCAAGAGCTGCAGAGCTTGGAGAGGTAACTGCAGAGGGAAAGGCAAGCTTTGCAGAGTTTGAGCGCGAGCTTGATATCCTGCCCGTAAAGTATATGCAGGAGGCAAAATACGTAGCTTTCGATGAGCGTCCGATTGTTGCATACCTTGCATCGCGCGAAGCAGATGCCGTTACGGTGCGTATCATTATGTCCGGAAAGATAATGGGGCTTTCTCCCGATGAGATACGAAGCAGATTGAGGGTGGTGTAAGAATGGATAACAAATACAGACTTGCAGTGCTCGGCGATTTTGCGAGCGTTCTCGGCTATCGCACTCTCGGCTTTGAAGTCAGATGTGCAGACAATAAGGAAGAGGGAGAGCGTGAGCTTTCCGCTCTTGCAAAGGAAGGCTTTGCCGTAATTTATGTTACGGAGCAGCTTGCCACCGAGATTTCGGAAGAGATTGACAAATACAAGGATATGGCGATTCCTGCAATCATCCTTATCCCGGGCCGTGACGGCTCTCTCGGAATAGGTATGAAGAACGTCAGCCGCTCGGTCGAGCGAGCTGTCGGCGCAGACATTCTCGGTTAATCCAAACATCGTAGAAGCGGCAAACGCCGTTTAAGAAGGGAATTGATAGGAAAATGACAAGCGGAAGAATTGTTAAAGTTTCAGGACCGCTCGTTGTAGCGGAGGGTATGGCTCACGCGAATATGTACGACGTTGTTCGCGTAGGTGCCGACCGTCTTATAGGTGAAATTATCGAGATGCGCGGCGACCGTGCATCAATTCAGGTATATGAGGAAACAGCAGGCGTAAAGTTTGGCGACGAGGTTGTAACCACGGGTGCACCTCTTTCCGTTGAGCTTGCACCGGGTCTTATTGAGAACATTTACGACGGTATCCAGCGCCCGCTCGAGAAGCTTCGCGCAAAATCGGGAAGTAACATCAAGCGCGGTATCGAGGTTTCAAGCATCGATCGTGAACGCGAGTGGGCTTTTGTTTCGAAAAAGGCAGTAGGCGACAAGGTAGCATCAGGAGACATTCTCGGCACTGTTTCCGAGACTGTTATCGTTGAGCACCGCGTTATGGTTCCGCACGGTATTTCGGGCGAGATTGTCGAAATCAAAGAAGGCTCATTCAAGGTAGAGGACGTAATCTGCCGCATCAAGCGTGATAATGGCGAGATTGCGGACGTATCCATGCTCCAGAAGTGGCCGGTTCGTCGCGGACGTCCGTACAAGGAGAAAATGGCTCCAGATATCCCGATGATCACGGGTCAGCGCGTTATCGACACGATGTTCCCGATTGCAAAGGGTGGTGCGGCGGCAGTTCCGGGTCCGTTCGGAAGCGGAAAGACCGTTGTACAGCATCAGCTTGCAAAGTGGTCAGACGTTGATATCGTTGTTTACATCGGTTGCGGCGAGCGCGGAAACGAAATGACAGACGTTCTCCGTGAATTCCCCGAGCTTCGTGACCCGAAGACGGGTGAGTCTCTCATGAAGAGAACGGTTCTTATCGCAAATACATCGGATATGCCTGTTGCAGCGCGAGAAGCATCTATCTACACAGGTATAACCATTGCAGAATATTACAGAGACATGGGTTATGACGTTGCGGTCATCGCGGACTCTACCTCTCGTTGGGCAGAGGCTCTCCGTGAGATGTCAGGCCGCCTTGAGGAAATGCCTGGTGAAGAGGGTTACCCCGCATACCTCTCCTCGCGTCTTGCCCAGTTCTATGAGCGCGCAGGACGTATAGTCGTAGAAAGTGGAGAGGAGCGTCGCGGCTCACTTACTGCTATCGGCGCGGTTTCGCCTCCAGGTGGTGATATTTCCGAGCCTGTTGCTCAGGCAACACTTAGAATTGTAAAGGTATTCTGGGGTCTTGATTCATCCCTTGCATACCGCCGCCACTTCCCGGCAATCAACTGGCTCAACTCCTATTCGCTCTATTTAGACCGCCTTACAGCTTGGTTTGACAACTCAGTTTCACGCGAGTTCATCAAGAACAGAACACGCGCGATGAATCTTCTTCAGCTCGAGGCAGAACTTCAGGAAATAGTTCGTCTTGTCGGTATTGATGCGCTTTCTGCATCCGACAGACTTACGCTTGAAACTGCACAGATAATCAGAGAAGACTTCCTCCAGCAGAATGCTTTCTCCGATACAGACAGCTACACTCCGCTTGACAAGCAGGCACGCCTCATGAAGCTTATTCTTGAATATAACGAGCTTGCAGACCGTGCTATTACGGAGGGTGCAAAACCCGAAGAGGTGTTCGCGATAAGTGCAAGAGAGCGTATCGGCCGTGCGAAGGACGTTTCAAACGATACTTACGCCACAGCTTACGACGAGATTGAGGCACTTATGAAGAGCGAGCTTGAAAGTCTCGTTGCAAAGGAGGCAGAGTAATGATTAAGGAATATCGCACAATAGAAGAAGTTGCAGGACCGCTTATGCTCGTAAAGAACGTCGAAGGCGTTGCATACGATGAGCTTGGCGAGGTTGAGCTTCCGGACGGAAGCCGCCGTCGCTGCAAGGTTCTTGAAATAAACGGAAGCGATGCTCTTGTTCAGCTTTTTGAGAGCAGCGCAGGCATCAACCTCCGCGACAGTAAAGTCAGATTCCTCGGTCACGGCATTGAGCTTGGTGTATCGGAGGACATGCTCGGCCGAGTTTTTGACGGTATGGGCAGACCGCGTGACGGCGGCCCTGAGATTCTTGCCGACGAAAAGAGAAACATAAATGGTACCCCGATGAACCCTGCGGCACGTAACTATCCCGATGAGTTTATCCAGACGGGTATCTCCACAATTGATGGTCTTAACACACTCGTTCGTGGTCAGAAGCTCCCGATTTTTTCAGGCTCGGGTCTTCCTCACGCACAGCTTGCAGCGCAGATTGCGCGTCAGGCAAAGGTGCTTAAGGCTGACGCTAAATTTGCCGTTGTTTTTGCGGCTATCGGTATCACTTTTGAAGAAGCTGATTTCTTCATCAGCGACTTTAAGCGCACAGGCGCTATCGACCGTACAGTCCTTTTCGTAAACCTCGCAAACGACCCTGCGATTGAGCGTATCTCCACTCCGCGTATGGCGCTCACAGCTGCAGAGTATCTTGCATTTGAAAAGGATATGCACGTTCTCGTCATCCTGACAGACATCACAAACTACGCGGAAGCTCTCCGTGAGGTTTCAGCAGCGCGTAAGGAAGTTCCGGGACGCCGCGGATATCCGGGCTATCTCTATACTGACCTTGCGACTATGTATGAGCGCGCAGGCAGAAATCTTGAGAGTGAGGGTTCAATCACGATGATTCCGATTCTCTCAATGCCTGAAGACGACAAGACGCATCCGATTCCTGACCTTACAGGCTACATCACAGAGGGACAGATTATCCTCTCCCGTGAGCTTTACCGCAAGAATGTTCTTCCGCCGGTTGACGTTCTTCCGTCGCTTTCACGTCTTAAGGACAAGGGTATCGGCTCAGGTAAGACACGTGAGGACCACGCAGGCACGATGAACCAGCTCTTTGCGGCGTACGCTCGCGGTAAGGAAGCAAAGGAGCTTATGACAATCCTCGGTGAAGCTGCGCTTTCCGAAATAGATAAGCTTTATGCGAAGTTCGCAGATGCTTTTGAGCGTGAGTACGTAAGCCAGGGTTATGATGAAAACCGCTCCATCGAGGAAACGTTAAACCTCGGTTGGAAGCTTCTCTCAATCCTTCCGAAGAGTGAGCTTAAGAGAATTAAGCCTGAACTTATCGAGAAGTACCTTCCGAAAAACGAGCAGTAAGAAAGGGTGCGGCTTTAAATGGCTACTTTAAATGTAAACCCCACGCGTATGGAGCTAAAAAAGCTCAAAGCGCGTCTTAGCACCGCACGCCGTGGACATAAGCTTTTAAAAGATAAGCGTGATGAGCTTATGAAGAGGTTTCTTGACATTGTGCGCGAGAACAAAGCCTTGCGTACAGAGGTTGAAAATCTTCTTTCCGATGCAAACCGCGGATTTGCGTCAGCAAGCGCCATTATGTCAAAGGCGAGCCTCACACAGGCGCTTATGTGTCCCGTAAAGAGCGTAGAGATGAGCGTTTCATATAAGAACATAATGAGCGTTGAGGTGCCGTCTTTTGAGTTTGCCGAGAGCGATGGTAACAGCATTTACCCATACGGCAGTGCTTTCGTTTCAGGTGAACTTGACGATGCGGTTGATATGTATGCACGCGTTATGCCGAGCCTTCTTCGCCTTGCGGAGGTAGAGAAAACGGCACAACTTCTTGCGGCGGAAATTGAAAAAACACGACGCCGCGTTAATGCACTTGAGTATGTTATGATTCCGGACCTTGAGGAAACGATAAGAATGATAACAATGAAGCTTGACGAAAACGAGCGCGGAAACCTGACGCGTCTTATGAAAGTCAAGGATATGATGCTCAAGGAGAAATTTGCGAAATAGCAAAAGGAGATGAGGGAAATGAGTACGGCTATTGTCACAGATGTCAGATACCGTATGAGCCTTCCCGTTATCCGCGCACTCGGAAGAGAGGGTGTTCGGGTTATCTGTGTTGAAAGAGAGGTCTGCGCGGACAGCGCAGCCCTCGGTTTCTATTCTAAATATTCTTCAAAAAACGTAAAGCTTTCTGACCCTGTGGAGAAGCCCGATGAGTTTCTTCGCGACATCAGAAAGCTTTCTGAAGAATGCCCTGAAAGACCCGTCATAATTCCCGTTGGGATAACAACTCTCCTTATGCTTTGTGAAAGAAGGGAAGAGGTCGGGCAGTTTGCCGATGTATCTCTCCCGCCGCTTCCGTCAATCGAGCTTGCAAACGATAAGGCCCGCCTTATTCCGTTTGCAGAAAGCATCGGAGTTCCGGTTCCGCAGACGACGTTTCAGAGAGACGGTGAAAGCGTAGAAGAACTTTCGGAGAGAATAAAATACCCGACAGTTATAAAGCTCGCACGTGGCGAGATGTTCGGGCTTGCTCCCGAGGAGCGGTACGCAATAATTAAAACAAAAGAAGAATTTATGGAAAAATTCCCTCGTTTTGCCTCATACGGCGAGGAAGTTCTCATTCAGCAGTATATAACGGGGGACGGCTGGGGCGTCTCGGCTGTGTTTGGAAAAAACGGCGAACCGCTTGAGGTTTTCTGTCATAAACGTATCCGCGAATATCCTGCAAGCGGCGGCCCGTCATCGTTCTGCGAGAGCACGGATGAGGCGGAGCTTTGTGAGCACGCAATAAAGCTTCTTCGCGCGCTTTCGTGGGAAGGTGTCGCAATGGTAGAGTTCAAGGGTAATCCGACAGACGGTTTCTATCTTATGGAGATTAACCCACGTCTGTGGGGAAGCTCCGGGCTTGCTCCTAATTCGGGATGCAACATCCCGTATGCAATTTTTCGAGCGGCACGTGGTGAGATGGCGGAACGTTTTGAAAAGTTCAACCCGAAATACAAGGTCGGGCACAAGATGCGCTTTTTGCTTCAGGATCTGCTCACGTTTCCGTCTTACCTCAAAAAGAGCGACAATCGCCTTAAATTTGCGCTGAAGTTCCTTGCAGGACTTTTAAATCCGAGGATTTCGGACGGCGTTCTCGACATAAGAGATATAAGGTCGTCCGTTCAGTATTTAAAACAAGCACTTAAAAAGACTGACAGTATCGTGAGGTAGTTATGTATGAAGTTTGACTTGCATGTACATACAACCTGCTCTTCTGACTCTATTATGGAGACAGAAGAGATCTTTGCCGCCGCGGCATTGCGTGGTATAGACGGTGTAGCCGTAGCAAATCACGATGTTTTTGAAAAAGTCGAGAGCCGTGACGGAATATATGTCATCCCTGCCTGTGAGATTTCAACAGACTTCGGGCATATGCTTATTTACTTTATAAAAGAAGACATCTGCAAGAAGCTCTCAAGAAACGAAAGAGGTGTCTTTTCGTTTTCAGAGGTGGTCTGCGAGGCAAGAGCGCAAGGCGCGCTCATCTTTGCGGCGCATCCGTTCTCTCCTGAAATTTCAAGAGATGATTCAGTGTGGGAAGCTCTTGACGGTGTTGAAATTTTTAATTCCAGAATAGTCCACTCGCGCATTTTCGATGCAAACGAAAGAGCACTCTCGCTTTGCAGAGAAAAAAACCTTGCCTTTTCGGCAGGCAGTGATGCACACTCGAAAGAAGAAGTGGGTGCGGCATTTATTGAGCTTGACCTTACGCGTGACGATATGGAATCGCCTGATTTTGAGGAAAAGTTCAAGGCGGCGCTCCTCTCGGGCAATGGAAAAGTTTTTGCAGGGTACAATGCGAGAAGAGTAGTGTTTTCCTGCAAGAGAAAATCATATTTAAAGAGAAAATTATACAAGAAGCTCATAAGAAGCTATCCCGTCTGCTTATACTTATGGCTTCGTGATATCATAAAAGGCAAAAAGAAAACAGGTTACATTAAGACCGAGGTGAAATAAATGATTTTATACGACCTTGCACGTCGCGCAAAGCACAAGCTTCGCGACTATAAAAAGAGTAGAGACTGTGCATATATCACTCCCGTGCGTCGCATCGAGAGGGTTTACCCGATAAAGAATGAGCGCATCTGCGCGATGACCTTTGACGACGGCCCGACAGTTGCGCTTACGAACCCGAAGGTATCGGAGCTCGGTCTTACGGAATATCTCCTTGAGACGCTTGAACGTTACGGTGCAAAAGGAACATTTGACGTTATCGGAACAACTCGTGAGAACTATCCTGATGAGGCGGGCGAGCACGGCTCGTTTTCGTGGGGCGGCGTGAAGTATGACCATTACCCCGATATAAACCGCGACGGTGATGCAGGTGCTGTTGCGCATCCCGAGCTTATCGCGAGAATGATTTCGGGTGGTCACGAGATTTCAAACCACGCCTATCGCCATGTCCTTTTCGGCCACTTAAAGCTTGTTTACGGTGCGCGTGCGCATTTTTCAAATATCCACGAGGTAGTCGAGGATATGATGAAGCTTGATAATTTGATTTTAAACGACCACAATGTCAAAATCCGCCTTGCAAGACCTCCGCATTATGTAGATAAAATTCCTGACGGAAAGACATCGTACGATGCGTACAGATACGCAGGCTACAACTACATGGCGGCAAGCTTTGACGGCGGTGGCTGGCTTCCGTCCTGCGGAGACTTGGAGCGTGACGTTGAGGCGATGGTTGCGCCGCTTCGCCGTGCTCTCGAAGAAAATCCCGATAGCCTAAACGGGCAGATAATCTTCCAGAAGGACGGCTACAGTATGTCGCGCCACACACCGGTCGCAGAGGCTCTTCCGCTTCAGCTTGAGCTCCTTTCAAAGTATGGGTATAAAGTCGTTACCGTGTCTGAGCTTCTTTCTCGTTCAGGTTTTGAGGACTGCGATAACGAGGATGCAACGGCACTTGCCGCCGCAGGCTATACGGTGGCATATAAGAACAACACACTGCAGCCTGAACGTATACTCACCTTCGGAGAGCTTGTCGCGATGTGCACACCGCCGAATGCTGTAAGAGAGACATATTGCACATACGTCGATTCAAAGTACAGCACGGAAGAGCTCAATCTTTCTGCCACAAAACGATATGGAATTACGGAAAAACATCCGTATTTCATCGCATTCTGCGTGGCAACAAAACTGGGTCTCATTGACGCTGAAAACAAAGCGAAGCTTTCGTATAAAACTGTTGTTACGGGACAGCTTTTTTCGGAATTCATGAAGAAACTCGCTCCTGAATATGAGTTTACGGTTTCACCCGACAAACTCTGCCGCGGAGAGGTCTTTGCCCATATCCGCGCGGCACTTTTGAAGTAAAGAGAGGAAAGAACAATGGAAGATATAAGGAAAAAACTCAATTTAAACATCGAGTCGCCGTATTGGGATGAAGCTTATGCGAAAGCTCTTGCAGATGACGGAATCCCCGAATGGATGACGGAAAAATACCTTCGCGACCTTCACGAAGAAACAGAGCTTCTTCCTGATGTGCTTGATATTCTCATTCCTGCAATTCCGTATGTGTGCGAGGTGCCGGAGCTTCTTCTCCTTGCCAAAACTCTCTATAACATAATTGATAAGAAAAAGAGCGCGAGTGAGGCGTTTCCGAAGTATGAGCAGATTAAGGCTCCGGAGGATGTCGAGAACACGATAGGATATGATCTTGTCGCGGCGTTTCCGATATTTGCACACCTTCGCGCGTCAAGAAATGAGCTTCTCGGACGTGGAGTAGATGAAGATATTGCAAAGGCAAGTCTTATACACGCAAACAGTTGGTTAAGAGATACTGTAAAGATTGAAGGAAAGCCGACCACAACTACCACTTTCTTTATGCTTCAGAGAGTTTTCCTTTACGTAAATCAGCTATTTATCGGGCGTCTTCGTTTTGAGCTTCATGAAAACACAAACCGTCCTGCAAAGGTGTTTATGGATAAAAACGGAAAACGCGCGGCGCTTATGTGTAACTGTACTCTTCACAGAAGTGGATATATCCTCGGTTCGGGAGGATGCTCTGATGAAGAGGGTTCGTACGCTGCGGATTTCGTTGAGACGGAAACTACATACGAGGGTTATGCGGTAAGCGATGAAACCCACGTTGCGGAAAAGACAAGAACCGTTCTTTCAAAAAGCGAATGGACTCCCGTTTTTGTTCCGGGCGATACGGTGCTTAAGGTTCACATTTCTCCGGGACCCGGCTTTACAACGGAAGCCTGCGATGCAGCGTTTGCAAGAGCGCGTGAAGTTTTCACGCGTTGCTATCCAGAATACGATTTCAAGGGCTTTGTGACCTGCTGTTGGATGCTCTCGCCCGTACACCGAG
>JAZQSI010000086.1:0-15279 GCA_045629985.1 Eubacteriales bacterium | reverse complement strand
GTAAGCAAACAACTTAACATATATTTGCTTTTATAAATTATTGGAGGTGAAATACAAATGGTAAAGATCAGACTTCGCAGAATCGGTGCAAAGAAGGCTCCTTTCTATCGCGTAGTTGTTGCTGACTCTCGTTTCCCGCGTGACGGAAGATTTATTGAAGAGCTCGGAACATACAACCCGCTCACAGAGCCGGCTGAAATCAAGATCGACACAGAGCGTGCTCTCGAGTGGATCAAGAAGGGTGCTCAGCCGACAGACACCGTAAAGACTCTCTTGAAGCGTACGGGCGCAATTCAGTAATTCGTCGCCGGTTGAACCGGAGAAAAGGGACAACAAATGAAAGACCTTTTAACTTACATCGCAAAAAGCCTTGTAGAAAATCCCGACGCGGTGAGCGTTAACGAGGTTACAAAAGAGGACGGAATCGTTCTCGAGCTTCGCGTAGCTCCCGAGGATATGGGAAAGGTTATCGGCAAGCACGGCAGAATCGCAAAAGAGATTCGTACGGTTATCAAAGCCGCCGCACTTCGCGATAACGTCAAGGTATCAGTTGACATTCTTGACTGATTTAAATATCGGGGCTGTCTCAACCGACAGCCCCGAATTTATAAATCGAGGTGTTTTTCATGGAACTTATTGAAGCAGGAAAAATCGTCAATACACACAGCGTCTACGGCGAACTCAAGGTTCAGCCTTGGAGCGATACGGAAGACTTTTTGTGTGATTTTGACGTTATATACATAGACGGAAAGCCGTTTGAAGTTGAAAGAGCACGAGTTCACAAAACCTGCGTTCTTTTAAAACTTTCAGGCATCAACAGCATAAATCAGGCCGAACAGTACCGCAACAAAATTGTCTCGGTTGACCGTGATGAAGTCGAGCTTGACGAGGATACATACTTTATAGCCGATCTCGAAGGGCTTACCGTTATAGACGCCGACGGCACAGAGCTCGGACGTCTTCGCGAGGTTATCACACTCCCCTCAAACGACGTTTATGTCGTAAAAGGGCGCGACGAATATATGATCCCCGCAGTTGAGGAGTTTATCGTTTCGGTTGACCTTGACGAAAGGGTTATGAACGTAAAAACCATCCCCGGAATGAAAACCGAGAAAGGCGGTATGCGCGATGCAGATTGATATTATGACGCTCTTTCCCGATGCATGCGACGCTATGATGAGCGAGAGCATTATCGGACGCGCACGTCGCGATGGAAAACTCACAATAAACTATCACCAGATTCGCGACTATACAAAAAACAAGCAAAAGCAGGTTGACGACTACCCCTACGGTGGCGGAATGGGTATGGTAATGTATGCAGATGCACTTTATAACTGCTGGGCAGCGATAAAGGAAAAATGCCCCGATGCACACACTATCTATATGTCTCCGCAGGGCTCGGTATTTAATCAGGAAAAGGCAAAAAAGCTCTCAAGCGAATATACTAACCTCATTCTCGTTTGCGGTCACTACGAGGGTATCGACGAGCGTTTTATAGAAGAATGCGTTGACGAGGAGCTCTCCATCGGCGACTTTGTTCTCACCGGCGGTGAAATCCCCGCAATGGCAGTAACTGACGCCATTGCAAGAATGCTCCCGGGAGTGCTTTCGGACGAGGAATGTTTTTCCGAAGAAAGCCACTTTGACGGTCTTCTCGAGTATCCGCAGTACACCCGCCCTGCCGTTTGGCACGACAGAGAAGTCCCCGAAATTCTTCTTTCCGGACATCACGCAAACATCAAAAAGTGGCGCCGCGAACAGTCAATTATCAGAACGCTCAAAAAACGTCCTGATATGCTTGAAACTGCACCGCTTACCCCGAAAGAAAAGAAGTTTCTTGAAAACTTCAAAGCCGAGGAGCTCTGATACCGCATATTGCAACATACGAGGAGAATATCACAAGCGATGGATTGAGCTCGCCCACGCTCGCAAAATACGCACACAGTCCAAATAGTGCCCCAGCGGAGAGAATTGAGAGTATGTACGCAATCGTATATGCCACGCGGTGCGCCATAAACTTTGCAAGCGTGCACAGAACAATTCTTCCACCGTCAAGAGGATAAACAGGAAGCAGATTTATCGCCGTTATCACGATATTTACTCCCGCAAAATAACCAAGCGAATATATCCCGAAGCTTTTAGCTGCCACAAGGAAAACGCAAGCAGTGACAATCCCTGCAAGCGGTCCTGCGGCAGCTATTATTATTTCTTTTGTGTAGGGTATATACTCAATACCTTCCACTTTTACAGATATGCCGAACGCACGCACATCTACCTTCTCAATTTCATATCCCATAAGTCTTATCACAAGGATATGCGCACTCTCGTGGAGCAAAACCGCGAGTAAAACAGGAACAAAAACCTTTCCGAAATCGAGCAAATACATAACAGAAATAAGAATGCAAAACGGCAAACTTATCGTCAGTTTTGAAAGCAACTTCATACTCACACCCGCTCCGGTGAAATGTAGTGTGCCGGGTCAAGGCGGACAGTCCCACATCTCACCTCAAAATGAAGATGTGGCCCTGTTGACATTCCCGTACTTCCCACCCGCGCTATCTTCTGCCCTTTTGATACCTTCTGGCCTTTTTTAACGAGGAGTTTTGAATTGTGCCCATAAAAACTGCGATAGCCGTCTGCATGCTCAATAAGAAGATAATTTCCGTAAGTTGCGTTCTTTCCTGCATCAATCACCTTCCCTGCCGCAAAACATACGATGTCAGTCCCTTGTTTTGCGGCGATATCAAGCCCGGTATGGAAACTTGCATCTTCGATGATCGGATGGTCACGGTACCCGTAGCGTGACGTTATTGTTCCGCGAAGCGGAGTGCAGTACTTAAAATCTATTTTCTCTTTGCTGTAGCTACAATTTGACGGCGGCGGAATCTTGAACGGTTCCGCCGCCGTATCGTCTGATAACTCCTCTGCACTCATCTGATAACTGAGCACCTCAAGCTCAAGCTGTTTTTCTTTTTCCGCCGCCGCTTCACGCAGTTTCTCGACCTCTTCTTTCTGCTCGCCTACGTAAAACTTTTCAAAATCATATTTTTCCTCTTCACTTTCTTCTTCCCTCTTCTCTTCGAAAACCTCTGAGACTCCCTCCTCGCTCTTTCCTCCGCTTAATACTTCAACCGCCTTTTCCACCTCAAGTTCTTCGCTCACTTTTTTTGAAATCTCGGAAAGTGCAGGGGCATTCACCGCCTTGAGTACAACTGCAGTCAGAACAACAATAACACACAGACAAAGCCTTATATACATAAAATAGTTCTTGTTTTTCTTTTGCTTTTGAACTTTGCGTTTTGAATGTTGCATAGTTTCAAAATCACCTCGTATAAAAGCATATGAAAAACTCTGCCCCGCAATAACAAATTGCAGGGCAGAAGAAAAAAATATACAAGCCTATTCAATTTCCGAAAGGGCACGCTCAAACTCTTCCTTTGTGAAAATCATATTTATTGCTCCGAGAAACGCATTTGCGCTGAGAATACCGGGAAGCCCAAGTTTTTTTGCAAGTTTCTTGCGTCGAGCCGCGCTGTCTTCACGACCCGAAAGGCCATAAAAATACATATCGCTTTTCGTAATGTCAGAAACCGTTCTTGTCTCCTCATCCTCAAACGTCGCACCAGAGGCTCGAAGGGCGTTTAAGATTACCTCTTCCGACATTCCCTCAACTCCGAGATACCCAGCCTTTGAAGCTACGGTTTTGCGCCTTTCCTTTCCCTCAATTTCAGGGATATAAGCATGCTTTACGCATCCGTCAGAAATCGCGCCTTTGAGAAAATTGCGGATAACCTGACCTGCACCGTCGCTGTCGGTAAGGATGATTATTCCCCGTTTTTTCGCAAGCATTGCAATAAGCTCGCGCTTTTCTTTATCGTTAAAAATACCAAAGCCTGAAGTTTCAACGATATGCGCATCCACGCACTGCTTGAGCTTGTTTATATCATACCGTCCCTCGACGATAATGGTTTCCTTTATACGCTTCATCGTCTCTCACCTGCTGCAATTCGTGCCACAAGCTGAGAGATTTCTTCCCAGCCCGCACCGTACTTGAGTCTGCCGTCTGCAACCGTACAGAGCTTGACACACTCTGATATATCTTCCTTTTTCATTGCGTTTGCGGCAGACATCAAACTTCTTGCAGGATAATCGCTTCGCATTTCAAAATACTCCATTATCTCGCGCCTGCCTCCGCCTTTTTCAAGAATAAGCTTTGCAGCATACATACGTCTGAACTGCCGTGCAATGAGCGCAAGTGTCGGTATAGGCTCCTCGTTCTGCGCCTCAAGTTCTGCGATTATTCCGAGAGCCGCGCCATACTTTTTTTCTGCAATTGCATTTACAACATCGAACACAACAGAGGTAAGATTTTTTGAAGCGACAGCTTCGATATCATCCTTTGTTATCTCTTTTTTCTTTGCATAGGCGCCTATCTTCTCTATCTCGGGAATAAGCAGCTCCATACGCTCTCCCGAATAGAAAAGCAAATAATCCGCAGTCTCTGAATTTATTTCTTTTCCCACTGCCATGAACCGACGCGATATCCACGAGAGAAGGTCCGTCTTTGAAGCGGTTTCAAAGTTCACAAACCTGCCGTACTTTTCTATCGTCTTATATAACTTTCGTCTTTTATCAAATTTGACCTCAGGATTTGAATACACAAACACCAAAACAGAATGCTCCGGCATATCGGAAAAGAGTTTTTCTGCTTTCTCCGAAAAGTCCGCATTCGCAGAAATAACATCAAAATTACGCACTATGATAATTCGGCGGTCATTCATCGCAGGATAGCTTTCTACAGCGTCTGAAAGCTCCGAAAACTCCGGAGCACGGTTTATGACCGTTACGTTGAACTCGGGCATCATATCGCCTACAACAAGCTTCTGAAGCTCTCCGAGATAATACTCGCGAAGATACCCCTCTTCTCCGTAAAAAACGTAGAGATTGCCTATATCGCCACTTTTAAGTTCTGCTTTGAAATCTTTGACCGTCATTATTTCCACCTACTTTGAATAAAAGGTTATTGAGTCTTCAAGATCTGTTCTGTGTATTTCAGAACCAAGTTTCTGTACTCTTGCGAGAGTTGCCGCACTCGGGTGGCCGTAGGAATTCCCTTCGCCTACCGATATGATGCAAAGCTCGGGCAGCGCTTTGTTAAGCAGTGCCTGCGAGGAAGATGTCTTTGAACCGTGATGACCAAGGACATAGCTTTCACAATCCGGAACTCTGTCGAGTATATGCTTCTCAAGCTTATCAGGAATGTCCCCCGTTATGAGAAGCTCATAATCGCCGTCACGAACTATGACAACAAGACCGTTTTCATTCTCATCCTTACCGGCAGGAAGCGTCAGTATTGATATCTCCATATCTGCAAGATTAATTTTTATATCATCCTCGACGAATACCGTGCCCTCTTCGCCAACCACTTCGGATATACGTATAAAGGTCGCGTTGTCTTTGTCTGTTGACGGCATATATACCGTCTCCGTTTCAATCGTTTCTGTAAGATAATGTGCTCCGTTCACGTGGTCGGCGTGGCCGTGCGTCAGAATAAGCGCGTCAATATCGGTAATTCCGCGTGAGAGAAGATGCGATATTGCGGCGTTATCCGCGTCAGTATCGCCACCACAGTCGATAAGAACGCACTCGTCACCGCAAGTCGCAACGATGCACTGACCCTGCCCTACATTGAGCACATCGAAACGCACACCATCGCGTTCTTCCTCGGCGAAGGAAATTCTGAGCACCGGAACGGTTATGACTACAACAAGAGCGAGAAGAAGCGCAAACCATCTTCTGATTTTCTTCCTGCCTGCAAGAATTGCACATATCGCGATAAGGCAGAGAAACGAGACCGTAAGAATTATCAGCGTATCCCCCGTAAACATTTCGGCAAAGGAGATATTTGAAAGTGTTTTAATTATCTTAATTACAAAGTTTACAACTACTTCCAGAACTACTGCAACTCCTTTCCCAATCGGTAAATATACAAACGAGAGAATAATTCCCGCAAAACCACTCATAAAAATGAGCATTATTACAAAATTAAGTAAAATGTTTGACAGCGGAGCTATAAGCGAAAACGAATTGAATAAATACGCGCTGATAGGTGCTGTAAAGAGCATCGCTGCCACTGTTACCGCCAGGATTGCGGTAAATGATAAAAATATCTTTTTCGGTATCCCCGACAACTTTTCTCCAAAACGACAAAAACTTCCAAATAAAGGGCGGTAAAGAAGCACTATACCGAGCGTTGCCGAAAACGACAGCAAGAACCCGACATCCGTAACGCAATATGGGTTTATAAAAGCAAGCACAAATGCCGCAAAAGAAAGCGATGTCAAAGAGTCGTACTCGCGCTTGGCTACACTTGATAAAAGCACAAGCGACTGCATAATAACCGCTCGAAGTGCAGACTGAGGAGCACCAACCATAAATGCAAACAGAAACATTGGTGGAATCGCAAGAAGCTTTAAATACCTGTTCTTTGTAAACAAAAGAACAAAGGCAACGAGAAAAGACACATGCATTCCTGATACCGAAACTATATGCGAAAGGCCGCATCTTCGAAGCTCATCTTTAAAATCGCCTGACAAGTCACCCGTGTCGCCGAGAATGAGTGACTTGATGAACGCCGCCGTGGAATCTTCAAAAAGAAAATCAATTCTTTCCTTTGTATACTGCGAAAGGTACTGTGGCAGATACCAAAACTTAGCGCTCTGCACTTTCCCGACCAACTTTACAGAATCTGCATATGCACGTGCGTCGATATTGCGTGATTTATAATACGTCTTCTCTGCAAAATCGTCTCTGTTTTCATACTCATAGACCGCTGCAGAGAAAGTTACAATATCACCCGGCGATAGCTCATAGCTGAGCTTCGGTGCGTAAACCATAAGCCGCAAATCAGGTTCTCCTGAGACCTTTGCACGAAAGGATGAGCCGCCCGTTGAGGTTTCGTCAGCAAACGAAACCACCGTTGCCGCAAACTCCACATCACGCCCGAGAAAACGAGAGTCGATCTTGTCATTAGAGAAATATACGCTCTGCCATATAATCGACACGGCAATACCTAAAACAATGAGTGCAGCTGATATCCTTGCCCCTTGCTTTGAAAGGAGAAACACGGACAAAACAGCAAACGCTCCGATTGAAAGTATCGCCGCAAGGAAGCTCTCACATATGGCAGATATAATCGCGGTAAATATGTACGATAAACAAAACCAAAATAAATATCTATTCTGCAAAACTTACAGTCCTTTAAAAACATAGGTGACAAACCGCAAGAGCAGTCTGTCACCCATTTTAAGCTATTTTTTGTTAGATTTTGTCGTTAGAGCCGAGAACGTTAACGATCTTGTGCTTTACAAGTTCTTTAATGTTTGCTCTTGCCGGTGACAAATACTGACGCGGGTCGAAGTGCTCCGGATGCTCTGCAAAGTACTTACGAACTGTACCTGTCATTGCAAGACGAAGGTCAGAGTCGATGTTGATTTTGCAGACAGCCATTGAAGCAGCCTGACGGAGCATTGCTTCCGGAACGCCCTGTGCGCCCGGCATGTTACCGCCGTTTGCGTTGATCATTTCAACATATTCCGGAATAACAGAAGAAGCACCGTGGAGAACGATCGGGAAGTTCGGGAGGCGCTTTGAAACTTCTTCGAGGATGTCGAAGCGAAGTCTCGGCTCGCCCTTGAACTTGAATGCGCCGTGGCTTGTACCGATAGCGATAGCGAGAGAGTCAACGCCTGTGCGTGTAACGAACTCTTCTACCTCTGCCGGGTTTGTGAACTGAGCATCTTCGTCAGAAACGTTAACGTCGTCCTCGATGCCTGCGAGCTTACCAAGCTCACCTTCAACAACAACGCCGCGTGCATGAGCGTACTCAACAACCTTCTTTGTGAGCTCGATGTTCTCTTCGAAAGAGTACTTTGAGCCGTCGATCATAACAGATGTGAAACCGCCGTCGATGCATGACTTACAGATGTCAAAGCTGTCGCCGTGGTCAAGGTGAACACAAATCGGAAGGTCTGTATCCTCGATAGCAGCTTCGATGAGCTTCATGAGGTATACGTGCTTTGCATACTTTCTTGCGCCAGCAGAAACCTGGAGGATAAGCGGAGAGTTAACCTCTTTAGCAGCCTCAGTGATTCCCTGAACGATTTCCATGTTGTTTACATTGAAAGCGCCGATAGCATAGCCGCCTTCATATGCTTTTTTGAACATTTCGGTTGAAGTAACGAGTGGCATTTTATATACATCTCCTTAAAAAATTTATACCTATGTTAGTTTACCACATTTTAAAAGAAAATCAAGAGCAAATCAAGAATTTCTGCAGATTTTTTACTTAATCTCCCTCTCAACGACTACAAACTCTTCAGTCTTCTTAAAATTAAGACTTTCAAAGTACTTTTGAACTTTTTCTCCGCCCTCTCTCATAAAGAGCATACGGGCGATGTGACGCGCAGAAAGCTGCTCTTCAAGGAAGTCTATCGTCTTCCTCGCATACATGTGGCCTGCATCGCTGTTCTGATAGCAAATCTCGCATATTACAAAATCGAGAGCGCCATCATCGCGGTTCTGGGTATTACCCATAATGAATCCGCACGGAAGACCGTTGTTATCCATCGTTATAAATCCCATAAAACCGACGGATTTGGCAATGGAGAAAAGACGCGCGTACGCAGAGGAATACGTCCAATTCTCCTTCCACGGTTCCTTGTTGGCTATACCGGCAAACATCATTGCCGCATTTTTTACATTGTCAAGATTTATCGGTATAAAACGCACATCTTTCACCTCACTTATTTGCAACCTTTAGGATAACATATTTTTTGCCATTTTGCAACATATTTTGTATTTTTTGTCATTTTTGCGAACATTAACTTACTGACAGAACGATTCCGATAATAATTATACATGCACAAGCAAGTTTCTTTAGTATGTTTTTTTCCTTGTATATAAGCTTTCCGAGGAGAATCGTTACTACGGCAGAAGACTGTTTGAGAAGCGTCATTATAGTCACCTTGCTCGACGGATCTGCATTTGCGATAAACACAATTCTGTCGCCAAATATGAGAAGAAAGCTCAAAATGTAAACAAGCGGATTGGTAAAGGTTTTCTTAAACTCAAACTTCTCCTTTTTGATAAGAATATAGATAAAATAGAAGAGAGAGAGCGTGAACATAAACCAGAACTGGAACGCAGACGAAGTTATCTGTCCTGTCGCCATTACGTATTTATCAAGTATGCCCGAAATTCCGTTCAAGAAACAGCTGAGCAGGATATACCAGACGTATTTCAGCTGATACCCCTCGTTTGCCGCCGCCTTTCTCTGATTTGCAAAATAAAGACCGAGAGCGACAAGCGCAAGGCTTATTATTCCCTTCAACGTAAGGCTCTCACTTAAAAACACAACTCCGAGAAGCGTCGAAAAAATGACGCGAGACATATCGCAGATTCCATATACGCTAACGGGAATTTTTCTGATCCCCTTGAAGCTAAGCATCCACGCAAATACGAGAACCGCTGACTTTAAGCATATAAAGAAAAAGAGATATGGCGGAAAAGAGAAAATATCCCGTGCAAACGGCACCGACATAAGAAAGCCTATAAAAGTATAACCGAAAAGCGCAGGAAGAACGCCGATACCATTAAGAATTGATTTCTTTATCGGCTCGCGTGCGCCTTTGAGTATTCCGTAAATTAAAGTAAAAACTATCCAGAGTTCCAAAACTATTCCCCCAATATTTTTTGACAAATATATATTTTATCACTGCTTTGCAAAATGTTCAAGTGTTGTTTTAAATAAAAGAAATCACCAACCGAAATGTCGGTTGGTGATTTCTTTTATTTGAATTTCTTGTCTGCAAAATCGAGGAACATGCGCCAATCGTATTTTTCAATTGCATGGTCACCCGTTTTTCTGTGGTAACCTATCATTCCGTCGTGGTATGCAAAATTCTCCTTCACTTCGTCATCAACAACAACGCCACGCTTGCCGTAAAGCTCATAAACTTCACTCGCAAGTCTGCACGAAAGAAGCTCTGCATTCGGATCTGACCACTCATCGTTTGACGCGCTCGCAACATAAAGAGGACGCGGCGCAATGAGCGCAAGGAGCATATGCTGGTCAACGGGAAGCATATCCTCGTCGTCGTTATATTTTCTGTAGTTATCACAGAACCAATTTGTCTTGTCGTTTATAAACTCAAGATGCTCGCCCGTTTTTCCGCGAAGGAATGCAGCGCCCGTGCATCCCGAATCGTTTGAAATCGCCATTGCATATCGCTTATCACTCGCCGCCGCCCAGAGAGCTGTTTTTCCGCTTCTGGAATGGCCGACAGAAATGATTTTTCCCATATCGATATCCTTGTCGGTTTCGAGATAATCTATGACACGGCTCGTGCTCCATGCCCACGCCGAGATTATAGACCACGAATCGGAGCGACGCTCACCATCGAGAACATCGAATATCGCACCTTTGTAAACCTCCCCCGGGAAGAAGTCGGGGCAGATTTTGCTCGTTTTCATTATCGCGATTGCGTATCCACGCTTTACGATTTCGCCAACGGGCACTATCTCAAAATCAAGGCCGTTGTCAACATCTGTATTTCTCTCCTCAAATTCGTGCATTATCATAACGAACACGGGAAGCTTTTCCGTGTTGTTCTGCGGTACGAAAAGGTCTGCGCCGATTGTGTATCCCGAAAACGAAATTGCAATCTTCTTCTGAAGCACGCCATCTTCACGCTCTATCTCCGTTACATCAAATGACAAATCGGAAGGTCTTGTTATTGGCGGAACGCCGTAAACATAATGCTCAAAAAGCGAGAAAATTTCATCGCGGCGATGTTTCTCCCATCCTTTTACATCTTTAATTTCGTGTCCCGAAAGAGACGTCATAATCTGCGGAAAAATCATTTTAATCTTCCTTTCTTAAAACGGAACCTTCTGCCAGGTCTGAATCTGCTTTTGTTCTTCTTCGAATTCGTAAATTCGGTTTGTTGTGAGGACCGTAAAGAAATTTCTCATAAGCTCGTCATGGCTCTCGCAGGCGAACGCGTTTTTGGTAAAGAGCATCAGCTCGCCGTCATGCGTCATATCCCCCCCGTTCTCAGCAAGGAACGTGCGCTTTATCTCTTTCATATAGAGAATGCTCCATGCATACTCAAGGCGTTTGTATTCCGCACTTTCTTTCCCGAGTATATCGCAAAGCTCTTTGAGATACTTATCAAATTTCTCTTTTTCTTCTCCCGAAAGAAACTTAAACCACTCGCCATATGGAGCAAACTCATACGGAAGAGCATTAAGCCTGACCGCTCCGTCTTCTTCTATGGTAAGTTCAGCCATATAGCCGAGGTTCCAGAGCCCTCTCTCGGAATTGCGCTTTGTCATAAAGAAATTTCCGAGGCTGTAGGCAATCGGCTTTCCCATATAATACTCATATCCCTGCGCCGTGTGCGGATGCGAAATCACAACGCCGTCGGCACCGCACTCTATGAGGTGGCGCGAGAGCGTCCTCACGCCGTCTCTCGGGAAAGGACAGGTTTCGTTGCCTGCATGAAGCATAACAAAGACAAAGTCCGCTTCCTTCTTTTCATCACGGACGAGATTTCCGTTTGTATAATAATCAATCGGAGCGAAACCGAAATTGGATTCATCTGCTGCGGTAAATTCGTTTTCGGCAAAATTGAAAACGGAAATTTTCCTGCCCTTTATATCAAGTCTTAAAGGTTTGTTTGCTGCTTCGAGGTTTTCACCGCAACCGAAGGTCTTAATCCCCGTTTCCTTTATTCGACGGACAGACTCAAGGCCTATTTCGCGCCCTTGGTCACAAGTGTGGTTATTGGCAAGAGCGCCTGCCGTAAATCCCATTTTTTCAAGAAGCGAAAGAGCTTTTATCGGAGAAGAAAGCGCAGGCCCTGACTTTTTTACGGGTGCGAGCTTTTCCGTAAACACCGTCTCGACATTAACGACAGATACATCGCACTCGTTTGTTTTTCCTGCTATCACAGAGGCTACTTTCTCAATCTTCTCGTCATCGAGATTGTCGATTCCCGCGCCTCTGATGCAAAAATCGCCTGCAAAAAGAAGCTTTATTTTCTCCATTTCAACCTACTCCTCAAAACTAAAACTCAATTATTGCATAGCTTGTTGCGGGAAGCTTGACCGTATATGTAAGGTCATCCTGCTTTACAATCTCACATCCGAACTTTCCTGTCTTGATAACAGAAAGATTCGGCGCTTCCTTGAACGAAACCGCAAAGGTCTTATCCGCCGCGTTGTCAACCGTGTCTCCAAGCTCTCGGCTGCGCATATTTCCTTCATTATTGAAGAGAGAGAGGAAGCGACGGCCTCCTTCGTCCTCGGAAACGAGCCACGTAAGCTTTTCCGAAACATAACACGGCATAACTTCTTCTATAAGCTCCTGAAGCTTTACCTCAAGTTCTGCGAGATTTTCGCTATCGAGAATCTTAAGCCCTTTTCCCTCACATTTTTTCGAGAACCTTGCACCGAGGGTTGCATCTATGAGATAGTCATACTTCTCAAAAACAGCTTCATCCGCATCCTCGTAGATAATATCAAACACATCGCCGAAAGCGGAGTTTGTAATCGTATGTCCTTCGTTGCCGTAAACGCCGTCTTCTCTTTTAAACAAAAGTGAGAGAATCGCCTCACAGCGGATAAGATCTGCCCTTTCGGGAGCTTCCGTGTCGAGATGTCTGTAAATCTCTTCTTTTATAACGCACTTGAATTTATCAAAAGAACCGATAAACTCGTCCTTTCGCTCGCCGCCGAAGCGGTAGTCAAGCACCTGCATGCATTGTGTTTCCTTCGGGAAGACAATCGCAAACGGAACCTTTGCGCGGACCCCGCGCATTTTCTCAGCAAAATGGATAAAGTCACGCTTGAGAAGACCGTACTCGGAAAGCTCGAAGGTTTCCATATCCGTATAGGAGCAGTTGAGCCCCCACTCCTCGGAGAAATAGTCAGCACCGCTCATAAGAGCATAGTTATATACTCTGTCCTGAAGAAGACGCGAGCTTCCGCCGTTTTTGCCAAACGACGTAAAGTCGTCGGTATGTGTTTCCTGCGTGAGATACCACTCATTCTTAAGCTCGGTATTGAAGCACGGCATGGAATGGCCGACTCCCGGAACGCCAAGCCAGCACTCGTAATAGAGTCCCCACGTCTTGCGAGAGCTTTTCGCAACACCGCGTGCAAGCGCAACTTCCTTTCGCATCATCGGAATCTGCGCACCAACCTCCGGCATAAATGTCTTAATCCCAAGGTCATCATAGAGTTTCGTCATCTGATAGAAGCTGTCACACGGGAGAATGTGGCCGAGAGTTTCATCCATACGCCATTTGACCAATGTGCGGAATTCCTCTATGAATTCTTCTATCGTCTCGGCGTACTTAAGCTTTGAATATTCCTCTATCGAGCCCTGCGAGAATGAGTGAAGAATCTCTCCCGTAGGTGTTACGGCGCTTTCACGCTTTAAAAGCCTGTCAAGCTCTGCCACGTCATACGGCCCTTTTGAACCCATTTTTGAGATAAGCGTCTTCCAATCCGCAAGACGTCGGTTTGACGCGCTTTCGTGAAGCTGGAAGCCCAAAAACCAATCTCCGAGGATATTCTCATATTCACGAATGAGGTCTTTATCATAGTCATACTTCTGATAGGTGATTCCGCCTGCAATGCGGTCAACGTAAAACGGGTATTTTTCATTCTTTATCATCGAATGAAGACGTCCGCCAACGGCCGCAATGTTGTTGAACTTTCTATCCTCGGGAACCGAAAAAACATTCTGAATCTTAAATCCCGTGTCGCGGTTTATCATATTGTTTTTTTCAAGGCCACGGAAGCTCTCTTCGTTATAAACATGGAAGAATCTCATAGCGGATCTCCTTTATTTTTCGGGGTATTTAATCTGAACAACCTTACCCGTCTTTGTTGATTCAACAGCAGCAAGGCAGACAGCAACGGTTGCCGCGCCTTCGTATGCAGTTGTCTTGACGGGTTTGTCGTTTACTATGCAGTCAACAAGCTCATTGAGCTCTGCAGCTGTGTTGTGGTGGTTGATCGAAACCGGAAGCTCTACCGCAACAAGGTTAGGTCTGTCCTCAGGCTTGTTCGGGAAGAGGCTGTCAAGCTCGCTTACATTTTCCTTGTAAAGCGTGATGTTCGGGTCCATATTGTTGCAGATGATTGTTCCCTTTGTTCCCGCAAATACCGAGCGAAGCGTATATTCGCGCTTTGCGCCGATTGAAACGTAAATCTTACCGACAACGTCGTTCGGGAACTTGAGAAGTGAGAAGGTTGAATCGTCTACCGGCCAATCAGGGAGACACTTGCGGTTTGCATATGCAAAGACCTCTGTCGGATTACCCGCTATCCAGCGGAGAAGGTCAACAACGTGGCAACCGCCACCGACATAACCCTCACGCGGATGCTTCGGATCGCGACGCCAATTATCAACACCCGGGTTTGCATACTTATAGTCGTGGGCATATTCGCTCTCGATTGCATAGAGCTCGCCAATCTCGCCCTGCTCGATAAGCTTCTTTGCAAGAACGAAGGACGGAGTGTAACGACAAATCTGACCAACCATCATCTTTGCGTCATACTTCTTTGAAGCTTCAACCATTCTTGCGCATTCCTCGTTTGTCGGAGCCATCGGCTTTTCACAGAGAACGTGCTTTCCTGCTTCGAGCGCCTTTATTGCCATATCCTCATGGACAAAGTCAGGAGTGCAGACAACTACGATATCGATATCGGGATCTTTGTACATTTCTTTATAGTCGGTATATGTCTTTTCTACACCGAACTCCTCTGCACGCGGAGTTATTCTCTCGGGATGAATATCACAGATTGCAACAAGCTCTGTGTGCGGATTTGAAACTGCAGCCTGCATATGAAGAGCTGCCATTCCGCTTGCACCTATAACTGCAACACCTAATTTTTTAGCCATAACTTTCACCTTTTCCTTTATCTAAAAATTAAAATATTCTTTCGCATTGTAATAGCAAATTCTCTTTATGAGCTGTTCTAAAGCTTCCATATCACACGGATATTCCCCTTCTTCAACCCATTTGCCGATGAGGTTGCAGAGTATTCTTCTGAAATACTCGTGTCGCGGATATGAAACGAAGCTGCGAGAGTCTGTAAGCATTCCTACAAACGCTCCAAGCACTCCGAGGTTTGCAAGAGCTGACATCTGCGCCTCCATACCGTCGCGGTTATCATTAAACCACCACCCCGAGCCAAACTGAA
>JAZQSI010000085.1:0-22470 GCA_045629985.1 Eubacteriales bacterium | reverse complement strand
GGGCTTCCTTATGCCGCTCGGCGCTCTTATTATGAGCATCCTTGTCGCTTGGATAATGAAGCCTAAATCAGTTCTTGACGAAATAAACGGCAACAAAAAAGGGTTCTTCAGCAGCTTCTTCTCTTTCTGCATCCGTTTTGTTGTTCCCGTGATAATGTTCCTTGTTTTCCTCGGACAGATGGATTCATTCTTCGGTCTCGGTATCTTCAAATAAGCCTATGAGCCAGTACGAAAATCTTGCAAACTGCTACGACGAGTTTACAGAAGATGTATCTTACCCCCGTTGGGCAGACTATTTTGAAAAACTTTTCCACACACACGATACAAAGGTTGAAAGCATTCTCGACCTCGCCTGCGGCACAGGCACACTCTCTTTTATCCTTGCCGAACGTGGATATGAGGTCATCGGAGTTGATGCATCCCCGGATATGCTCTCGCAGGCAACTTCAAAGTCCTGCCCCGAGGGTGCGATTCCCCCTCTTTTTCTCTGCCAGGAAATGGAGGAGCTTGACCTCTACGGAACGGTTGATGCGGCGGTGTCAAGTCTTGACAGCATAAGCTATCTTAACGGTTTTGACGCTCTTGATGCAACACTTTCGCGTCTTCGCTTCTTCGTCCGCCCCGGTGGTCTCTTTATCTTTGACGTCAATACGGAATATAAGTTCCAAACAATTGACGGCGAATGCTTCATGCGCGACGGTGAGGACGATGTCTGCATATGGCGTGCGGCATACGACGAAGAAGAGAAGCGTTGTCTTATGATGGTCGATGTATTCACGCGCGAAGGCGAGCTCTGGTCTCGCTCCTTTGAAGAGCACGAGGAATACGCATTTTCTCCCGAAGAAATTCAAACGGCGCTTGAAAAAAACGGATTTTCGCTTGAAACTTCTTATGATGAGCTTTCCGACGCTCCCCCACATCAGAGCAGTATGCGCGTTTTCTACGTTGCGAGAAGATGCGAGGATTAAACGATTTTAAACAGGAGGTGTTTTGCGTGGCACTTGGCTTTGTGCGAAACGAGCTTGAAATAAAAACGCTTACGCTTTATGTCCTTAATTATATTAATATGCCCGTCTCGTTTGATGAGCTTATGCAGATGGTTTTCGTTGACGATGCAATAAATTATTTCAACTTCGCAGATTACTTAAGCGGCATGGTAAAGACCGAGCACGTTGCGCTCTCCTCCGACACGGGTACGGATAGATACACCATAACAAAAAAAGGCATACGGGATCTTACTGCAATCAAAAGCTCCGTTCCGGGCTCTGTCCTCAGAAAAGCCGAGAAAGCGTGCGATAAGGTTCGTGAGGAAATCACTCGCCAAAACCTTATCAAAGTTGAAGTTGTAGAGGATGGCGAGGCATTCCGTGCAGTCGGCTCTCTTTCAGACGATACGGGCGAGGTTTTCTCTTTCTCTATGACTGCTATGTCACGCGAAGGCGCAAAATCCATCACCTCAACCTTTTATAAGAACGCCGAGCGTATCTACAACGATTTTCTGCGTTCCGTGCTTGATGCAAGCAAAGAGGACAATTAATTTCAAAAAACTATTGACATCTCCCCCGTTTTTTTGTATAATAGTTTAGCTTGTTGAGCAGAAACATCTGCTTCAATAAGGGCCTTTAGCTCAGTTGGTTAGAGCTCCCGGCTCATAACCGGATGGTCCTGGGTTCGAGTCCCCGAAGGCCCACCAAAACGGAAACACCTCGTCGCAAGACGGGGTGTTTTTTCTTTTTTGTTTTCCCGGAGGTGACTCGAACCATGAGAGGGTACGAGCGTTAAGAAAACGATTGATAATCGTTTTTAGGGAGTATGCCCGAAGGCCCTCCAAAACGGGCGATTGCATCAAACAAAAACCGAAACGGAAATTTCCGTTTCGGTTTTCTTTTTACATCTGTTCGAGGAATTTGTACTGCGCACGGTAGAGTTCGGCATATCTGCCGTTTTTCTCAAGGAGCTCGTCGTGAGTTCCTGATTCTGCAACGCCCTTTTCCGCGATATACATAATTCGTGAGCTGTTCTTAATGGTCGAGAGACGGTGGGCAATGATAAACGATGTTCTTCCCTCCAGAAGCCTTTCAAGACCTCTCTGCAGAACTTTCTCCGTTTCAGTGTCGATGCTCGATGTCGCTTCGTCGAGAATAAGTATCTTCGGGTCTGCGATAAGCGTTCTCGCAAACGCAATGAGCTGTTTCTGACCTGCCGACAGAGATGAACCGCCCTCAGATACCTTTGTATTATATCCGTCGGGGAATTCCATAATAAAGTCGTGGGCGCAGACGGTTTTTGCCGCCTCGATTATTTCCTCGTCTGTTGCATCAAGACGACCATAGCGGATGTTATCGGCAATCGTTCCCGTAAAGAGGATGCTGTCCTGAAGCATGATTCCCATCTGTGAACGAAGGCTCTTCTTCGTCGCAAACTTTATGTCTCGTCCGTCAATGGTTATCTGTCCGCTCTGAATATCGTAGAATCTTGAAAGAAGATTTATTACCGTCGACTTTCCTGCACCCGTCGGACCGACAAGCGCAATCGACTCGCCTGCACGCACATCAAAGCTTACGCCCTCAAGGACGTTCGGTGCACCTTTTTCATAGGCGAAGGTAACGTTTTTGAAGCTTATGTCACCTTTGACATCTTTCATTTCATAAGCATCGGGGTAATCTTCAATTACGACGGGTTCTTCCATCATCTCGAAGATTCGCTCAAGATATGCCCCACAGTTTACAACATCGTTATAGATAGTCGTAAGGCCGATAATAGGATTCCAGAACTGGCTTATGTAGGACGCAAATGCAATAACAACACCGACTGTCATCGTATTTGCTCCTATTGCGCGAGCTCCGACATAGTACACAATCGCGAGAATTGCGGTCGAAAGAATCGCCGTAAAGCGCGGTGTCAGCTGACCGATTGCCGTTGACTTCATCCAGTTTTTCTTCGTTTCTTGGCACAAGCCGTCGAAGATTTCGGCATTCTTCTCCTCACGTGCAAATGACTGCGTAATCTTCATTCCCGAGATGCTCTCTTGAATGTAGGCATTCATATTGCTCTGTTTTGTGGAGTAGTTCTGCCACGCGCGTCTGTGATACTTTCTCACAACAAAAAGAACAATGAGGAAGAGCGGAAGCCCTGCAAGGCAGATGAACGTAAACTTCACATCAAGCACAAGCATAAATCCGATAATTCCAAAAAGCGTAAACACGTTCGCAATCATATCGAGAAATCCGCTTGAGAGAAGACCTGCGATTGAGTTTATATAGTTTACTACGCGAACCAAGATTTTTCCGTGCGGTCTGGAATCGAAGAAAGAAAAGGGAAGCTTCTGCATGTGCTCGAAGAGGTCGTGTCGGATATTCTGAATAATCTCCATTCCCATCCTGTTCGCAAAAATCGAGCGATATCGCAGATAAAGCGCTGTTATAATATTTGCAACGATGAGCACACCACCGAGCACAAAGAGAAGCGCATAGTTCTTCTCGGGAAGACATTTATCAAGAGCAATTCCGATAAGGTACGGCGGAAGAAGCCCAAGTACGGAAACAAGGAGCATACTGAGAACTACGAGAACGAGTTTCCATGCGTACGGTGCAACATACTTTTTCATCATTGCAAAGTACGAGAAATTCACGCCCTCACGCAGCTCTTCGTCCTTGTCGTATCTGTTAACTGCCATGTCGCTCACCTCCCTCTCCGAAGAATGAGATTTGCGCAGGATGTTCAATGACCTGGCTCGGCAAGTGGTTGAAGTCGCCGAACTGGTGTTCAAAAATACCCTTGTAATATCCGTTTAGTGACATAAGCTTTTCGTGGTTACCCCACTCTACGATATTGCCGTGGTTTAAAACGAGAATAAGGTCTGCATTTCTTACGGACGAGATTCTGTGAGCAATTATAATCTTCGTCCTGAGCGTACCCTTGAGGTTTTCCTGAATGCCGAACTCGGTTTCCATATCAAGAGCGCTCGTTGTATCATCAAGAATCAATATCGACGGGTTTTTAAGAAGCGCGCGCGCAAGAGAAATTCTCTGGCGCTGACCGCCCGAGAGGCCTGTTCCTCGCTCGCCGACCATTGTATCGTAGCCATCACGAAGCTTTTCTATAAAACCGTGGGCATCGGCAATGCGCGCAACACGCTCAACATCTTCATACGTTGCATTCGGCGCACCGTAGGCTATGTTGTTTTTTATCGTATCGGAGAACAGGAAAACGTCCTGCATCGCACTTGCGATATTGCTTCTGACCGTCTTGAGGTCGATATTTTTGATGTTTACATCATCTATGTAAACCGTGCCCTGCGTTGCATCATAAAAGCGCGAGATAAGATTTATTATGGTTGATTTTCCCGAACCCGTCGGCCCGACAATAGCAAGCGTCTGCCCCGGCTCAACAGTAAAGTTCAAATCGCGGAGAACGCGGTCGCTGCCGTAAGCAAAGCTTACGTTCTTGAACTGGATCTTTCCCACTATACCCGTATCACGCTTTTTGACATCGCGATTTGCGATAAGCGGAATTTCTTCCTCAAGAGCGCGGATTTTTGCCGTACTTGCTCCAAACTGCTGATACTGATTTATAAGGCCTCCGAGGCTTGCCATCGGCTGAGTGATGCACCAGAGTGAGCCGTTTACCACCGTAAACTGCGCCACCGTGATTTTGCCCTGTATAAGAAGAACCCCGCCAAATACTATGAATATAACATAGACCATGATTACAAAAAGATGCATCAGCGGATAATACTTTACCCATGTATAAACATGGCTCATAAACGAATTTTTATATTCTTCGTTTTTCTTATCAAACTTTTCCTGCTCGAAATCTTCTCTTGCATACGCCTTAACAACGCGGTTTCCCGAAATATTCTCCGCAACAACCGTGTTGAGTTCCGCATTGCTCTCACGCATGGCTACAAAGTCCTTCTTTATCGTTTTTGCAAGCTTGTATGCAAAGAAGCCGATAAACGGACCGACCGAGAAAAGAGAAAGCGCAAGATAAACTCCCGAGCTTCCCGAACGCGCGATAATAACAAATCCGATTATAATTGAAATGAAGTAATCAATAAGTGTCGGAAACGTCTGGGAAATTACTATGCGGATAGCATCCGCATCCATCGTGAGACGGCTCATGATATCGCCCTTCTTGGTGCGGTCGTAATATGAACAGTCAAGTGTCTGCAGCTTTTTATATATATTGTTGCGGACATCCTTTATAACGCCCTGTGAAATATCTTCGCAGAGAAGACATCTTCCATAAAAAACAAGGGTTTTAATAACCTCTGCAAGTATGAGAATCCCGAGAGATATTGCAAGCGTCTTTATATCGCCGCCGTTTGTAATCTGATCTACAACACGACCGAGAATGACGGGCAGCGCGAAAATTCCGAGGACATACAGCGGGGTAAAAATCCCTGCGAAAGTGAGCTTTGCACGGTGATTTTTGATGTATCCCCAAAGCCATTTTAAAGCGTTCATTGAAAACACCTCGTTTCCGATTTCGCGACCATTTTAACACCTTTTAATTTAAATTACAAGTGGATTTTCCGATTTTCTGAAAAGAATTTTTTCTGCAATGTTCAATTTGCAAAAAACGCTTTATTTTTTGTCCATTTTGTTGTATCATCATATTGTAGCACCCATTTTGCAACCAAAGGTTGCGGAGAATTGATACGCAAGTTGCTTGAACTACATACTTCTTTTTGCTATTATTAAGTTGTATTGTTTTGTACATTCAACTCGAAAGGTGGTCTATAAATGACAATCGGAGAAAAAATATCAAAGCTACGCCAGAATCTTGACTTGAGCCAGGAGCAGCTCGCAGAGAAGATTTCCGTTTCAAGACAGTCTGTTTCAAAGTGGGAGATGGATCAGGCTCTTCCTCAGATTGATAAGGTTCTTCTTTTGTGTGAGCTCTTCGGCATTTCTGCAGATGCTCTTCTTTCAGATAAAGTTACCATATCTTCGGAAAAGAAAAAGGCTAATAAGTATTTCGGAACAGACGGTTTCCGTGGCGAGGCAAATACAACCCTTACCTCTATGCAGGCATATCGGGTAGGTCGTTTCCTCGGATGGTATTATTCCTCCGAGCTTTCAGGATGCCAGAAGCCGGGATATCGCCCCAAAATCGTTATCGGTAAAGACACCCGCCGCTCAAGTTATATGCTTGAGTATTCAATCGTCGCAGGCATCACTGCTTCAGGCGCAGATGCGTACATGCTCCACGTTACGACAACGCCGAGCGTTTCGTATGTCACACGTCAGGACGAGTTTGACTGCGGAATTATGATTACAGCATCCCACAATCCGTTTTTCGACAATGGTATAAAGGTAATAAACAAGTACGGAGAGAAGCTCGATGATGCAACTACAGCATATATCGAAGCTTATATCGACGGTGACCTCGATGCTCTCGGTGTTCTTGGCGAAGACCTTCCGCTTGCGCGCCGAGATAAAATCGGCTGTATCGTTGACTACTCTTCGGGCAGAAACAGATATGTAGGATATCTTATCTCTCTTGCTTCAAATTCATATAAGGATCTCAAAATCGGTCTTGACTGCGCAAACGGCGCATCGTGGATGATTGCAAAATCAGTTTTCGGCGCGCTCGGCGCACAGGTTTCCGTCATCGGCGCATCTCCTGACGGTCTCAATGTAAACGAAGGCTGCGGTTCAACACATATCGAAAACCTGCAGAAGCTTGTTCGCGAGCAGCATCTTGACCTTGGCTTTGCCTTTGACGGCGATGCTGACAGATGTATTGCAGTTGACGAAAACGGCAACGTAATTGACGGCGATGCTATGCTCTACATTCTCGGAAACCGCTTGAAGAAGCGCGGTATGCTCTCGGGCGATACCGTCGTTGCTACGGTTATGTCAAACAGCGGTCTTATATCAAGCCTCAAGGAAATCGGCATTTCCTGTGCGCAGACAACTGTCGGCGACCGCTTTGTTTATGAATGCATGCAGAAAGAGGGCTACACTCTCGGTGGCGAACAGTCCGGACACATTATCCTCAAGAAATACGCCACAACGGGCGACGGCCTTCTCACCGCAATTATGCTCACAGAAGAAGTGTGCGACTCAAAACTCTCACTCTCCGCTCTTGCAGAGCCGCTCTTTCTCTACCCCCAGCACATGCAGAATCTCCGCGTAAAGGATAAAGCAGCAGTTCTTGCTGACCCTGCCGTCAAAGAAGCACTTTCAAAAGTCAATTCTCTTATTGACGGTCGTGGTCGTGCACTTCTCCGCCCGAGCGGTACCGAGCCCTGCATCAGAATCATGATTGAGAGCGAATCGACAGAGAAGTGTCTTGAATATACAAAAATTCTTGCAGATGCGATTATCGCAGGAGGACACAAAGAATGAAAAAAGAAGTTCTGACGAGTGAGCTTTTTGATTGCCGCGTTCCATACCTTGCAGACTTTTTCGCATCTCACAAATACCCGTGGGAAATGCTCCCGAATATCTCCGCACATATCAAAAACCTTATTGCAAACGGCAAACTCGACGGTTTTACCGAAATTTCGGACGGTGTTTTCGTCGGTGAGAACGTAAAAATTTATCCGACAGCAACCATCGAAGGTCTTGCGATAATCGGAAGCGGTACGGAAATTCGCCCCGGGGCATTCCTCCGCGGCAACATCATTACGGGCGAGGGTTGCGTTATCGGAAATTCCTCCGAGCTCAAAAACGCGATTCTTCTCGACGGTGTTCAGGTTCCACATTATAACTACGTCGGCGATTCCATCCTCGGAAACCGCGCGCATATGGGCGCAGGCTCTATCTGTTCAAACCTCAAAACAGACAAGAAAAACATCGTAATCCACGGTGATGAAGAACTTGAGACTGGTCTTCGCAAAATAGGCGCAATCCTCGCCGACGGCGCAGATATCGGTTGCGGTTGTGTCCTGAATCCCGGTACGGTTATCGGTAGAGGCACCTCCGCTTACCCCCTCAACGCGCTTCGCGGCGTTTTCCCTGCAGGCTGTATAATCAAAGCGCAGGATAACGTGGTCAAAAGAGTTTAGCAACCTCTTTGATTTTTCATTACGAAAAGAGAGTAGCCATTGGCTACTCTCTTTTCGTATCTATTTCGTATTTGCGTTTATGAACTTTGTTTCAAACTTTGAATACATAATCTTCTGGCTCTTATAGAGGCTGTATTTGCCCGAAAGCATATAGCTTATTGCCACCGCAATCGCGAGAAGCGGAAGATGTGAAAAACCGAAGACCTCAAGCGCAAGTATAATTGATGCAACAGGGCAGTTTACAACTCCGCAGAAAGTCGCGACAAAGCCTATCGCCGCACCGAATACGGGGTCAAGACTAAGAAGCGGTGCAACAGCACAACCAAACGTTGAACCGATAAAGAACGTTGGAACAATCTCCCCGCCTTTAAAACCTGCCGCTATCGTGATAACCGTGAACACTATTTTAAGGATGAACGCGTAAAAATCTGCCTTACCCTGCATCGCGTTTTCTATAACGTGCATTCCAGCTCCGTTGTAATCCTGGCTTCCTACGATGAGCGAAAGTGCGATTACGAGGACACCTCCGATAATCGGGCGAAGCCAGTCGCGCTTTACAAGCTTTTTCATATAGTGCTCGCCTTTTTCGAGCGAAACACAAAACAGAACACTTACAAGCGCACAGAGAATTGCAACTCCCGCTGTCTGAAGCGAGCTTATTGCGCCAAACTCTACGTTAGTCACAAGCGCAAATCCAACCGGATGAAGCCCGAAGAGTTTTGCAATTGCGGCTGCAGAGTACGCCGAAACGATACACGGAACAAGACCTGAGTAGTGCATAATGCCGACGCTCGTTACCTCAAGCGCAAAGAATGCCGCTGTAAGAGGTGTCCCGAAAAGCGCCGCAAAAAACGCACTCATTCCTGCCATAACTATCATATGAAGCTCATCTTTTCCAAACTTAAAAAGACGCCCGAGATTATAACCTATACTTCCGCCAAGCTGAAGCGCCGCACCCTCTCGCCCTGCCGAGCCTCCGAGAAGATGAGTGATTATCGTGCTTATGAAAATAAGGGGCGCCATTATGAACGGAATGTCTTTCTCGCTTCTTATTGATTCAATTACGCGGTTTGTATCAAGCTTTGTTTTTGAAAGCTTATAGAGAAAGAATATCGCAAGTCCACCAACAGGAAGAAGAAAAAGTATCCACGTATGCTCTGCGCGAAGCTCTGTCACAAGGTCGATACAGATATGAAAAACTGCGCCGACAGCACCGCATATACCTCCCACAAGAACTGCAATAAGCACCCATTTTAAAAAGGTCCATGCATGACTGCATAATCTTTTGAAAATTTCCATATATTTCTCTCCAATTAGAAACCGGATGCTACGGCATCCGGTTTCGTATAATTACTGCTGTTTGTTTGCGTTTGCCTCTGCAAGCTTTGTTGCACGGCGGTTCTTGACCTCATCGGACATCGGCTTGATGTCTCCTGCTTTTGTAAGTGCCCAGCGGGTAAATACCGGACCGAAGAGCTCATAAATGAGAACTGCAAAGAGAGTTATGTTTCTGATAAGAGCGCCCTCGCCAGGGAACTCTGCCGCAGCGATTGTGCACATTCCGAGCGCAACACCTGCCTGCGGAAGAAGCGTAATGCCGAGATACTTGCATGTATTGGAATCGCACTTAGTTGCCTTTGCACTCACAAGCGTTCCGAAATACTTTCCGAGCGAACGGAAGATAATATAAACGATTCCGATTCCGACGATTGCGACGTCGGTAAATACGCCGAGTTCAAGCTCAGCACCGCTTATTACAAAGAAAAGAGCAAAAACCGGAGATGTCCACTTGTCGGTAGCTGCCATAAGGTCTTCCGAGAGCGGACAGATGTTGCAGAATACAGTTCCGAGCATCATGCAAACGAGAAGAGATGAGAATCCGACATGGATGCTGACATCACCAACCGGAATATCAAACTTAAGCGTTGAAAGAGCCGCTGTAAGGAACACGAACGCAATTGTCATATTGAGACGGTTTGTGTTTGAGTTGAACATCTTCTCAAACTGAGTAAGAAGCCAGCCCATAATCGCGCCAAGACCGAGAGAAGCGATGATTTCAACAATCGGTGTAACGAAAACAGAAATTACATTGATTGCTTCTGCTGCAGCAAGTGTCTTTGCAATGCCGAAAGAAACCGCGAAGACGATAAGACCAACGGCATCGTCAAGCGCAACAATCGGAAGAAGAAGGCTTGTAAGCGGACCCTTTGCCTTGTACTGACGGACAACCATGAGAGTTGCCGCAGGAGCAGTCGCCGTAGCTATCGCGCCGAGTGTAATCGCCTGAGCCATAGAAAGCTTATCGGGCATCCATAGATGAATTCCCCAGAGCGCGAGGTCAACAAAGAGAGTTGCAACAAGTGCCTGGAAAATACCTATAACAAGCGCCTGCTTGCCCGTCTTCTTAAGCTCGGAAAGACGGAACTCACTTCCTATTGAGAACGCGATGAATCCAAGCGCAACTTCAGAAATAATTGCAAGAGCCTCTACTTCGTGAAAAGAAGAAAAACCAAGGCTCGGGATTCCCAACTGTCCGATACAATACGGACCGATGAGAACACCTGCAATGAGGTATGCCGTAACCGACGGAAGCTTCAACTTTTTAAATGCTCTCGTCATCAGGAGCCCTGCAAGCAGAGCTACCGAAACTGATAATAAAACGTTCATTTTTCTGCCCCTTTTCATAAGAATGTCAAACCTTATAGATTATATATCAAACGTTTCCATTTTTCAAGCCTTTTTTACTCTTTTTTTAATTCGAATGAGAATTGACAAAAAAACGCTGTAATGTTATACTTATTTGATTACATTTTAACGTTTTCGGAGGATTTATGGATCTTAACGTAAGCTTTTTCTTGAACAGCATCCTCTTCGGAGTCGGGCTCGCTATGGACGCTTTCTCCGTTTCAATCGCAAACGGTCTTAACGAGCCGAAGATGAAGAAACGCAGAGTATTCCTTATTGCAGGCGTTTTCGCTTTCTTTCAGGCACTTATGCCGCTTCTCGGCTGGGCCTGTGTGCATACACTCGTCACCTTTTTCTCCTCTTTCCAGAAATTCATTCCATGGATTGCGCTTGTTCTTCTCTGTTACATCGGTATCAGTATGATAGTCGAAGCTGCCCACAATAAAGACGAAGTCAGCGAGGCTCCCAAGGTCGGACTCGCAGCTCTCCTCGTGCAAGGCATCGCCACCTCGATAGACGCGCTTTCCGTCGGCTTTACCACTGCTGAATTTTGTGCGATTGAGGCAATTCTCGAGGCGCTTATCATCGCGGCAGTAACGTTTGCAATATGTCTCGCGGGCATATTAATCGGAAAGACCGTCGGCGGCAAGTTTGCAAGTAAAGCAGGGCTTCTCGGCGGAGCTATCCTTATTTTTATAGGACTTGAAATATTCATTACAGGAGTTTTCTAAATGATAAAAGTTATGTTTGTCTGCCACGGCAATATATGTCGCTCCCCCATGGCAGAGCTTATACTAAAGGATATGATAAAGAAGCGCGGTTGTGACAATGATTTTATAATTGCCTCGTCCGCAACAAGCACCGAGGAAATCTGGAACGGTGTCGGAAACCCGATTTATCCCCCTGCCGCGGCAGAGCTTGCGAAGCACGGACTTCGCGATGACAGCAAGCGCGCAACGCTTCTTCTCAAAGAAGACTACGACAAATACGACTACTTTCTCTGTATGGACGAACGCAATATGCGAAACATCTTCCGCATCTTCCCGTCTGACCCCGAGGGTAAGGTAAAAAAGCTTATGTCGTACGAGGGATCAGGCCGCGACGTTGCAGACCCGTGGTATTGCGGCAATTTTGACGTTACCTACCGCGATATATATGAGGGCTGCAAGGCGTTCCTTGAAGCCATAATATAATATGAAAAAGAGCAGTAATTTTTACTGCTCTTTTTTGTTACGCTGCGGCGTTTGTATTTATCCGCTCGATAACCTTGCGGATTCCTGCCCAGACCGAAAGGTCGGTGAATATTTCGACAACACTTCCGCGGTCTGTGAACGGAGCTTCCTGCAGGACGGACAAATCCTTCATCATTCCGTTGTGAACTATATACTCAACAATCTGATTTACAAAATAAATCTGCCTTGCATCAAGGTTTGTGTCATTAAGGAACTCTGAAAACGCCTCTTTTGCAGCGTTCATATCAAGCCCGACAATTTCGCGCACGAATTCGCCAAGAGGCTTTTCACCATACTCTGCGGTATATTCGGCTTTCGTGCCAACCTCACTCCAGAGAATCTTTTCGAGCTCCGCTATATCCTCTTTCGTTAGAGGAACGTTACTCTTGAGTTTTGCTATAACGCTATTGTCCTGATGCTGTCTGACATAAAACTCCGCCTTTGCCTTGTACTGCTTCAGGTCGTCATTATCAAGTTCCGACTCGCGCCACTCTTGCGAGAGAATCTCCTCATCAAAAATGGTTGTATATATTTCTCTGCCTCTCGGAATGTACTTCATGAGATAGCGAAGCGATTCACGAATGTGCTCAAATTCATTTATTCCGCAATCGTCAACATAATTCGTATGCAGAATCTTGTTTATAAGCTCTGACTTCGCGGTAATCTCGGGTATGTTCGCAACGCTTGCAACTCCGCTTACCTTCTTCATAAGCTCGCTTCTTGCTTTTTTATACTTCTTGCCGACAAGATAGGCAAGCTCTATTCCGTACATAAGCGCATCGAATCTTACTGCGCTTGCTTCATCCTCATCGGGGATAATAAGAGGCGCAAGCTCTTCTTTGATTTTAAGCGTATCTTCGTATGTAAGCGAGAGATAGTTCTCCTCACTTGCGTAAAGCTCAACATACTTGAGGTGTTGCTTTACGGCAAAGTTTTCTTTATTAAGCTCGCGCACCTTTCCCGCCATCTCGGAAACGAGACTCTTGCGGAAGGCTATCAGTTCGTCCGTCTGATATTCGATATCCTGAAGCTTGAATATGATTTGTGATTTGAGATTAAATATCGCTTCCTGGAGTGTCATCTGGTTCGCCGTAGGCTTTCCCGTAGAATTCATTCTGAAGAACTCGAAGTTTCCGCAGAAGTCGAAGATATAGAACTTCTCTTTGTCCACACCGTCGAGAAGACCATCACAGAGTCGCGTACCGCGACCTATCATCTGCCAGAACTTCGCCTTACTCATAACTTTTTTAAAGAAGACGAGGTTGAGCACTTCAGGCACGTCGATTCCCGTATCGAGCATATCAACGGAAATCGCAATCTGTGGAAGCTTGTTCGGGTCAGAAAATCTGTCAATCAAGTCTTGCGCATAATTTACCGTATTATCAATAACCTCTGCAAACCCCGGAAGGTGCTGGTATTCCTTATTGAACACCTTGAGAATTTCTTCTGCGTGGCGGTGGTTCTTTGCGAATATAATTGTTTTTCCGAGCTTGCTTCCAAAATCCACCTTCAAACCATCGGTCATAAGGATATTGAGCACCTGACGAATCGTGTCGAGATTGAAAACCCACTCATTCAGCGCAGATGATGCAATCCTCTCGGGGAGCTCGCCGTTTTCATCCTCGAAAGTTTTTTCATACTCTGCCTTTTCTTCTTCGGAGAGCTCTTCGTATGTGATGCCCTGCTCAATGAACTTAAGCTGAGTTTCCACGGACATAAAATCTACGAGATAGCCGTCCTTTACCGCCTGGGCAAGCTCATATCCGTATGTGGGAACACCGTTCTGGAGTTCAAACACCTCGTATGTATTCTTGTCAATCTCATCCTTCGGCGTTGCCGTAAGACCGATAAGCGGTGCGTCAAAGTAGTTAAAAATATCTTTGTATTTGTTGTAAATCGAGCGATGCGCCTCGTCGCAGATAACAAGGTCAAAGTGTCCGCTTGTGAAAAGCTTTCCCTCGTCATCCTTTACTTCGTCAATGCAGTTATACATCGTCTGATAAGTCGAGAAAACACAATGCGCCGCGAAGTTGTCCTTCTCCTCACAGAGGTTTGTAACCGACAAATCAGGCAGAAGGTTTACGAAATTCTTCTTCGCCTGGAGAACGAGCGAAGTTCTGTCCGCAAGGAAGAGAATATTCTTCACCCAGCCGTGGTCAAGGAGTATCTTGCAAAGTGCAATAACCGTTCTTGTTTTTCCCGAGCCCGTCGCCATAACAAGAAGCGCTTTTCTGCGATTTTTGGCATCGAGCGTGTCGCAGACTGCTTTAATCGCGCCTTCCTGGTAATAGCGACCTGCGATATTCTTATCAACCGCAACATTCTTAAGGCTTGTCCTCATTCTGCGGAGATTAAACATCTTCTCAAGGTCGCGTTTTGAATAAATCGTCGCAACACGTCTCTCGGGGTATTGCCCATCGTCAAGCCTCGTCTCAAAGCCGTTCGTGAGGAAGATTGCAGGGCGTCTGCCATACTGCTTCTCAAGAAGGTCTGCATAGAGCTTTGCCTGGTGTCTGCCGACCGCGACATCCTTGCAGGTCTTCTTCGCCTCGACTACCGCAAGAGGAACATTTCTGTCGTCATAAAGAACATAATCGGCAAAGCCGACTTCTGACTTGTTCGGCATTCCCGGAAGCTCGACTTCATTCATCCAGTTTTTGCCCTCAACCCAGCCTGCATCAGAAAGCATAGTGTCGATATAGAGCTTTCTCGTCTTGAATTCAGACAAATCAAGCGGTTTCGGAACATAAGTCTGCTGCTGTGTCGCTCGGCGCGCGGTGAGCTCGTCCTTCAGCGCACGGTTTTCTGCAATAAGCTCATCTAAATCAACCGTCTTTTCGCTGACGAAAGACAGCGCCTCTTCCGTTGTAAGTTCAAGAAGGGATTTGTCGAAATCTACCGCCTTATATTTCTTTGAATAACAGCACGCGACAAAATCAAGGAAGTAGAACAGGTTTTCAACGCATAGCTCCGCCTGCTCTTTTGAAATCTTCTTTCCCGAGTGCGCCGCATCGTTTCCGCGGTGGCGGATGTAGTTCATTCTGAAAAGAATGTCTTCCTCTACTATATCGCGAAACTCCTCACTGCTCATGAGAGACGAGAGCGTCGTGTCATAAGGCTCTCCGAGAGCTTTATCTACAGAATACATCCATTTCACGGCAAACTCCATCGCCCGACGGCAGTTTAGCACACACGCCGACGGGTCAATATGTAAAATCTTCTCCGCAGAAATCGCAACGTCCGAAAACGCATCAAACTGCGGGTCGAGTTTTAGGAAATCAAAGTTTGTCATATTGAGTCACCTACTTTAAAATTAACTGTTCAAAAACCAAAATAACACTTCCTGTTTTAAACACTGCCCGCTTTTATTACATTGCATATCGCGACAATCAATCCAGATATCTGAGTCAGAAACAGAATGACTTGACTGATGATATTTCCTTTACTATGCATCTTTTTATCATTTGTTCCCTTTAATTTAGTATTGTTAATAATAGAGTAAATTCCTTGTATCAAGCCGAGACAAATTGCATATGTTCCCAAAACTAAAAAAAGGAAGAATACAATATTTGCCCATAATGCTGATATTTTCAAGTAAGCAATCAACCAAGCTGAAGAAAAAACTAATCCCAGCGCAAGGTTGCCCATCCCTTTAATTTTAGAAGATTTTGATAACTCAATGCCTGTTCCACACACACCCAAAGCACCAATAATTGCACCTAATATATACGATGCAATCGGCGAAAAGAAGTAGTTTGGTTTTGCCAACAAAAAGACTCCTATTCCTAAAAAAGACACTCCTAAAGCATACCCATTTATCGCACTATCAACTGTTTCACTAAAAATAATTTTTTTCGGTTTCTTTTCTTTATTCATATCTCTCACCTCTACCCGAAATATTTTGTATCAATGTTATCCCATTTCCCAATTCGCACGGTACTTGAAAGACCTTCTTCCTGCCTTTAATATTATTCGCAATGGTTTAGCAGAAAGATTTTCGACGGTACATTCATCAAGTGTGATTTTGAATTTGTATTGCTTTTGAGGTTGTATAATTCGATTATCTACCATGTTAATATCATTGCTTGTAGATATGACTTTTCTAAAACCGTCTTTTGCAATTAGCTTATCTGCATAGATTGGACAATTACCGATATTCGTTATATACACAAAAACATCTATTCCGTTTCTTTTATTGTGGACCATATAGTAATAAAAACTCACTTTTTTCTTGTACGGCAGTCTTCCTATCATTATGGTAATTACGATTGTAAAAGCTGCTAATATTGCAGAAATAAAGCCCGCGTTATTGTTGCATAATTCAATAAAACGCATACCTTGCTCAATAAACCACATATCTCTCACCACTACCCAAAGTATTTTTGCATTAGTGCTTTTTTGAGAAGTTCTAATTTTTCAAGGCTTTTTCGAACTTCCAATTTTGATTTGTCGGTCTGCTCGACGAAGAAAATAAATTCATTTTGCAAAGCTAATGGTGGCAATGGCATGGCAAGTTTGCGAACAATACCAAGATTAAGAATATCCATTGTTCCGCCATGTGTATTTTCTGCCAATGCCTTTTTGAGTGAATCCGACTGGAAATAATGCTGAAAGTAATATGGATTAACTCTCTCTTTATCAAATGTGATTTTCATAAGGCGAGGGTTGATTATTCCTGGCTCAAATTCTTCAGGCATAACAAGCAATTTGCCGTAGGTTCCTACCAAACTGATTAATACATCTCCTGCTTGTACAGCACAGTTTTCAAGCATTTTGTATCTTTCTTCGTCAATGTAATAATCACCAAATGTATGGTCACCACTAATAACTTGCTCCTGACCATAAATCTTGTACCCCGAACTGACATAGTATTCTTTCTTTAATGCCGAGCCAAATGGGCCTGCTTTCAAAGCGTTTTTTTCGTTGGCAACCACATTCTCTATGAGAGGCATATCCCACCCTTTAGGGTTAGTAACAGGGTCGCCAAACAGTTCGACAAATCGTGCTTTGACAAGCTCGTCCAGTTTTGAAAGTTGCTGATTGCGTTTGTCGATTAAGCCGGTTATTTTGTTAAACATTTCCGCTATTGTTTTTTGCTCTGAAATAGTTGGTAATAAAAATTCTTCCTTGCAATAATCCTTGAAATATATATGCGGAATTGTAGCACCAGTATAATACTTCGCTAAATTCATATTCTCCATAGCAAATGCCAAGAAATTGATATTGATATTTTCTTTTGGCAATATGTATTGCATAGTTCCTATAACCGAAGATTTTGCAGGGCATTTCATTATTCTGCCAACTCCAGCACCATCTTTCACCACTGCAAGATATTCATTTTCTTGTTTGTAAAAATCGACATTCTTTATAAAACCACTTGCTCCATATATGGGAAAATCTCCTTCGATATTTTCAAGATCTTTTTGAGCTATATTTGACGACGCTTTATCACAAACATCTCCCAATCTTACTTTCTCCATCACAGCATTTCCTCCAATTCTGCGAGGCCTTTGGTTATTTCCATTTTATTCACCCTTTAAATACTTCGCCGTTTCTTTATCAAATTCTGAAATATATTCTTTATCTTGCTTTTTTCTGAATTCGGAATATATTCCGCTTACCTTTGCAATTGCATCGCTGTGTGAAACAGTTCCTTTTCCTTGCAAAACATTGCGACGAAGATTACTTAAAAACTTATCTGTTTCTGCAAGCCAGTCCTTCATACTCATCAACATCTCATCTTCTGCCATCAACTCGGCATGGTCAATGTACATTGTCACAAGTCTGTTCAAGCGGCCAATTTCTTTTTCGTTAAGATAGTTTTTTGCAACAAGAACATCGCTTTTTAAAATTTTGCCATTCGGTGCGTCCTTCCAAGTAGTGAGCCCCATTGTAGGGCTGTCCAAGGTTGCACGTTCACTAAGCAACTCAGCCGCAGTTTTTCCTGTTACAGCGTAATGAAGTTTGTTTTGCACAAAGGCATAGAAGCTTTTTGTTGTTTCGCTGTTTTTATCATAATCGTAACTGCATTGTTCAAAGATGTCCGTAATCTTTTGATATGCTCTGCGTTCACTGGCTCTGATTTCACGAATTTTTTCAAGGAGTTCGTCAAAGTATTCCTTACCAAAGGGCTTACCGTTTTTGAGCATATCATCATTTAATACAAAGCCTTTGGTGATATACTCTTTTAAGGTCTGTGTTGCCCACTGACGAAAACGTGTTGCTTTTTTTGAATTAACGCGATATCCTACCGCTATAATTGCATCAAGGTTGTAAAAATTCACATCATTCGTTTGTGTTTTACCCTCAACAGCTCCATGTTTAGTGGTTATTTCCATTTTGGAAACTACCATATCTTCCTCTAATTCACCGTCCAAAAAAATATTCTTCAAGTGTTTGCTGATTGCCGGAGTTTGAACATCAAACAATTCTGCCATTGCTTTTTGCGAAAGCCAGAACGTTTCATCTTTAAAATAGACATTTAAAAACTCTTTTTTGTCATCATAATTATACAGCAAAATCTCGCCGCTTTTAATAATATCTTTATCCATTTATCATTTCCTCCAATTCTGCGAGACCCTTAGTTATTTCCATTTCAAGCTCATGGAGGTCTGCTATGATTTCTGCTGTGGACGGGTATTCTACGGGGACATACTCAACCTCTTTATATTTATTTATAGAGAGGTCATAGTCGTTTGCGACGATGTCTGCTTTATCTACCATAAACGACTGTGCGGTACGGGGGTTTTCGGTTTCTTTGTCGAGATTACGGAATCTGGCGATAATATCGGGGATGTCGTTTTCTGCTACTGCTGTTCTCTTATCGTCAAGGCTGAAGCCGTCTGCCTTCATGTCATAGAACCAGACCTTATCCGTTCCGCCGTGGTTTGTTTTGGTAAAAATGAGTATAGCGGTAGAAACTCCGGCGTAAGGCTTGAACACGCCAGAGGGCATGGAAACAACGGCTTCGAGGCGGTTTCCTTCTATAATTTCCTTTCTGATTGCTTTATGTGCAGTTGATGAGCCGAAAAGCACACCGTCAGGAACGATGCACGCGCATCTGCCGCCGACCTTAAGCATACGCAGAAACAGAGCAAGGAAGAGAAGCTCTGTCTTTTTCGTTTTGCAGACTTTGAGCAAATCGGCAGACACTATGTCATAATCAAGACTTCCTTTGAACGGTGGGTTTGCAAGGATGAGAGAATATTTATCCTTATCGGGATTCTGGTCTGAAAGGCTGTCGCGGTATTCGATGAACGGTCTGTCAACGCCGTGGGTCATCATATTCATCGCGCCGATACGGAGCATTGTTCTGTCCATATCAAAACCTGCGAACATCGAATTCATATAATGGTCTTTTTTCTGCTTGTTATAGAAAATCTCTTCCTTGTGGTTTTCTTTTAAGTATTCTCCTGCCGCAACGAGAAATCCGCTTGTGCCGCACGCGGGGTCGCAGATTACATCATCGGGTTTCGGCTGCATCATAGCGACCATCATTTTGATAATATGGCGCGGAGTACGGAACTGACCGTTTAAGCCCGACTGCGCGATTTTGTTGAGGAGATATTCGTAAACATCGCCTCTGACATCGGCTTCAGATGAGTTTTTCATCAGCTCATAAATATCGTCAAGGCTTGTAACGACTTTGTCGAGCAGAAGCGGGGTCGGGAGCTTGAAGATAGCATCGTCCATATATTTTGAATATGCGCTGTCCTTATCCGCGTGGAGATTCTTGATGAACGGGAAAACCCATTCCTGCACAACAGAATACATCTTTCCTGCAGGAAAGTCGCGGAAGGTTGACCATTTGAGCTGGTTTCCGTCAATCTTGCGCTCGCCGATTGTAACCTCGTCGGCAAAGATGCTCTTGTGCGGAAGTCCGAGCATTGCGCTCTCCTTTGCGCGGAGATTGTCCGTATCGTCAAGGTCGTGGATGAACATAAGATATGTAATCTGCTCGATAACATCGAGCGGGTTTACGAGTCCGCCCGATGCGAAAACGTCCCACAAAGAATCTATTTTATTTTTAAGCTCACCTGTAATCATCTTCCCTAGTCCTCTCTGTTCCAAATATATGATGTGTAGCGTCCGCCGCTGATTTTTATAATTTTGTGGTTTTTAAGAAGCTCTGCCAATGCCCTCTGCACAGTTGTTTCGCTTATATCGGGGCATTTCTCCAAAATATCCTGCTTTGTAACCTTGCCGAGGGTATCCTCAATTATCCTCGCTACTCTTTCAGGCTTTGAAAGAGTGCTTTCAACCATTACCTCGACACGGGAAGCAAACTCTCTGTGGGATGCAAGGATAACAGAAAGCATATATTTTACGAACGGTGCGTAATCGTTTTTGTTCTCATGCCAGCCGACAGAACTTTTTTGCAGGGCATCGTAATAGCTTTCCTTCGTCCCCTCTATCATTTTTTCAATACTGATATATTTACCGACAATATATCCGCTTCTGTAAAGAAGCAGAAGAGTGAGAAGTCTTGACATTCTTCCGTTGCCGTCATTGAAGGGGTGGATACACAAAAAGTCGAGCACGAACATCGGGATTGCAAGAAGTGGGTTGATTTCCTCCAAAGCAACCGCTTCGTTGTATGCCGAGCAAAGCTTCTCAATGCTCTCCGGGACTTCCCATGCTTCTACCGGCTGAAAACGAACAAACCTGTTGCCGTCCGCATCTTCCTCCGCTATAACATTATCAATATTCTTATACTGACCGCCGAAGGTTGCGGTATTGAATCTATACAAATCTCTATGGAGCTGAAGGATTATATTGGGTTTGAGAGGGATATCGTCGTGGTTTGTGTGGATAGTGTTAAGAACATCGCGGTATCCTGCAATTTCCTCCTCTGCCCTATTCCGGGGATTTGTTTTTGCAAGCGCAAGCTTCTTGATTCGCTCATCCGAGGTGTAGATACCCTCAATTTTATTCGACGATTCCGTACTCTGAATTTTCGCAATTTCAACAAGGCTTGTAAGCGCATCGGCGCTTGATTCGATAAACAAGTTCTGTTTTCCTTTGTATTCGTGAATCTGCGTGAGCATCGACACGATTTCGGGCGTCAAAAACTGCTCCCACTTGTTTTTGTAGTTGTATATTCTCATTCTGTCACCTTCAATTTAGTCATTTTTATATATTATGACGTAATTATATTCTATTATACAACTGTACTCTTGTCAAGCTCAATTTGGTCATTTTCCTTTCTTATGACTAAATTGAATTACATATGAGCAAATAAAAAAGCCTTTCGGAATTTTCCGAAAGGCTTTTTTATTTGATTACTCAGCAGTCTTTTCTGCTTCAGCTTTCTTTGCGAGGTCGTTGTAAGCATCCTTACGTGAGAAGTTTGTTCTTCCCTTTTCGTCGATGCCCATGAACTTAACCCATGTCATATCGCCAACGTTGAGAACATCCTCAACCTTTTCAACTCTGCGGTTTTCAAGCTTGGAGATATGAACCATGCCGTCCTTACCCGGAGCAATTTCAACGAATGCGCCGATCGGGAGGATGCGTACAACCTTACCGTAGTAAAGCTCGCCGACAACCGGATCGAGAACGATTGTCTCGATAACCTTCTTTGCATTCTTGCAAGCTTCAGCATCGACAGCGGAGATGTAAACGTTACCGTCATCGTCAATGTCAATCTTTGCGCCTGTGTCTGCAACGATCTTCTGGATAACGCTGCCGCCCTTACCGATGACGTCACGAATCTTTTCGGGATCGATTGTCATATGGAGCATCTTCGGAGCGTACTTTGAAAGCTCCTCGCGCGGTGTCGGGATGCACGGAAGCATAATCTCATCGAGAATCTGGTATCTTGCATCACGTGTGATGGTAAGAGCAGAGCGGATGATTTCCGGAGTGAGTCCGTCTGTCTTGAGGTCCATCTGGATAGCTGTGATACCTGCTTTTGTACCTGCAACCTTAAAGTCCATATCGCCGTAGAAGTCTTCTACGCCCTGAATGTCGATAAATGTGAGCCACTTGTCCTCGTCAGTAACGAGACCGCAGGAGATACCTGCAACCGGAGCCTTAATCGGAACGCCTGCATCCATAAGAGCAAGTGTGGAACCGCAGATAGAGCCCTGTGAAGTAGACCCGTTGGAGCTGAGAACCTCAGAAACGAGGCGGATGCTGTACGGGAACTCTTCTTCACTCGGGATAACCGGCTCAAGAGCACGCTCTGCAAGAGCACCGTGACCGATTTCGCGGCGACCCGGGCCACGGCTCGGACGAGCTTCACCAACAGAATATGACGGGAAGTTGTAGTGGTGGATATATCTCTTGAACTCTTCTTCGTAGATTGTGTCAAGCTTCTGCTGGTCCGCAATTGTTCCGAGAGTTGCAACTGTGAGAACCTGTGTCTGACCGCGTGTGAACATACCGCTACCGTGTGTTCTCGGGAGAACACCTACCTCTGCAGCAAGCGGACGGATCTCATCAAGAGCACGGCCGTCAACACGCTTGCCCTCGAGGAGCCACTGACGAACAACAATCTTCTGGAGCTTGTAGAGGCATTCGCCAAGGAAC
>JAZQSI010000084.1:0-9806 GCA_045629985.1 Eubacteriales bacterium | reverse complement strand
GCCCTCAGCATTCGGCAGAACGGACTTCTGCAACCCGTAACTGTTCGTGAAGAGGGCAAGCGATACTTCCTTGTTTCGGGAGAACGTCGGCTTCGAGCTTCTCATATTGCAGGAATCCGCGAAATTCCGTGTATTATCGTGAACGCAACCAGAGAGGAGCTTGCAGGTCTTACCCTCATTGAGAATCTTCAGAGAGACGATTTGAATTTTTTTGAAGAAGCACTTGGAATTTCACACTTTATAAAAATATCGGGCCTTACCCAGGAAGAAGCTGCAAGGCGGCTCGGCAAATCACAGGCGACAATATCCAACAAGCTTCGTCTCTTAAAGCTCGGCGACCGCGTTATATCATTTCTCCTCTCCTTTTCTTTCACAGAGCGACACGCGAGAGCTCTTCTCCGTCTTAAAACCGAGGACGAAAGAATCGCCGCGCTTACTTATATAAAGGAAAATAACTTAAACGTTCACGACGCAGAAAAGTACATCGCCTCGCTTGATGGCGGCAAGAAATCCGAAACCACGCAAAACGAGCAATACGTTATCCGCGATGTCCGTCTTTTTTACAATACGGTTGACCGAGCGCTTGAAACCATGCGGCGTGCAGGGTTCAAGGCGGATTATTCAAAAGACGAAGACGAAAGCGCAATAAACCTGCAAATAAAGATTTTCAAATAAAATGTTCCACGTGGAACATTGGATAAAGAGTATGGACGCAAACAAAGAAATGTTCCACGTGGAACATTTCTTTTTTCTTGTTTTTTGTTGCACTTAAAAGAATATAGTGGTATAATAATAACAGTTATTTTTACCCGAAAGGATGTGGGCGTCTATATGGCTAAAATTATTGCAGTGGCAAACCAAAAGGGCGGTGTCGGCAAGACAACGACCTGCGTTAACCTCGCCGCCGCATTGAATATTATGAAAAAACGAGTTCTTCTCGTTGATATGGACCCGCAGGGTCATTCAAGCATCGGTTTCGGCGCAAACAAGCGCGATGAACTCCCGACAGCGTACGACCTTATAATAAACTCCACCCACATCTCGCATGTCATCAGAAAAACGCCTTACGGTGACCTTCTCCCTGCAAGCACAAACCTTGCAGCCGCAGAGGTTGAGCTCGTTTCAGTAGCTAACCGTCACTATATCCTCCGCGACGCTCTCCGCGAGGTTTCGGATAAGTACGACTTTATCATAATCGACTGTCCCCCCTCTCTCGGAATGCTTACAATCAACTCGCTCTGCGCCGCCGAGAGGGTTATCGTTCCCGTAGATTGCGGTTTCTATGCACTCGAAGGTCTCTCTGCTCTCACGGGCACAATGTCCACCATCAAAAAATCGCTCAATCCCGAGCTTGACATCGAGGGTGTTTTGCTTACGATGTTCGATTCGAGAACGAACCTTTCAGTGCAGATCGCGCAGGAAATTAAGCGATTCTTCCCAAAAAAGGTCTTTGCAACGGCTATTCCGCGCAATGTCCGACTTGCCGAAGCTCCCAGCCACGGCAAACCCGTTCTGGAATATGACAAACATTCACGCGGTGCAGAGTGTTACATGAATCTCGCCGCGGAAATAATAAAAAAACAAAAGGAGGAAGCTCTTTAAATGGCTAAAAAAGGACTTGGAAAAGGGCTTGATGCCTTATTCGCAAGCGATTTGAATTCACCATCGTCAGAAGTCTCATCTTCAGTCGAAACAGAAGTAAAAATCGCGGATATTGACCCCAACAAAGCACAGCCAAGAAAGCTTTTCTTTGACGATTCGCTCGAAGAGCTTGCAGAATCCATCAGAATTCACGGTATCTTACAGCCGCTTGCTCTCCGCCGTCGCGAAAACGGACGATATCAGATTATCGCGGGCGAACGCCGCTTCCGCGCCGCAAAGCGTGCAGGACTCACCGCCGTTCCCGCAGTAATAATCGAGGCTGACGACCGCGAGGTTGCAGAGCTTGCGCTTATCGAAAACCTGCAGAGAGAGGACTTAAACCCCGTTGAAGAGGCAGAAGGCTTCAAGGCTCTGCTTGATGAATACAACCTCACGCAGGAAGAGGCCGCGGAAAGACTCGGTAAGTCTCGCTCGACGCTTACAAATGCGTTACGTCTCCTCGCTCTCTCCCCCGGTGCTCTCGCATATCTCCGCGAAGGCAAGATTGAGCGCGGTCACGCAAAGGTCATTCTTTCTCTCCCCACCGAGAAGCAGGAAGAGGCCGCCGCTATCGTTTATGATAATAATCTGAACGTAAGGCAGACAGAAGCACTGGCAAAACGTCTTAACAGTGCGGATTTGCCCGAATCAAAGCCGAAAGAAGAGGTTCAGGTTGACTATATCGCCGCACTTGAGAGAGACCTTACGAAGTCCCTTGGCAGAAAAGTTCGCCTCCACCATGGCAAACGCCGCGGACGTCTTGAGCTTGAATATTACGGAAACGACGACTTGGACCTTCTCATCAAGGCTCTCGGACGCATAAAGTAGGGAGGCTTCTATGAACGAAACACAGAAAAAGACAAAAAAGGCGCTTGTAATATACTGCATCTGCATTTTTGCCGCCGCAGTTGCGCTTATTCTCCTCGCATGGTTTATGCAAAACCGAAGCGAAAACGAGGTAAATGCGAGAATCCAGTCTGCAGAGACGAAAGCCATCGCCACCTCAACCCAGCTCGATGCCGTCAGAACAGAGAACACTCGTCTCAAAGAGAGCGTAACCGCACTCACAACAGAGAACGAAACTCTCAAGACAAGCACAGCAAACCTTACAAAACAGCTTGAAGCCGAGAAAAAGCTCTCCGAGCTCCTCACTCTCAAGGTGCAGAAGAAAAGCAAGTCCCTCAAAGAAGCTAAAAAGCTCTTCGAAGAGACAGGATATGTCGATTTCCTCTCCGCAGAGAGTCTCACAACATACAATTCTATTATTAAATAAAGGAAAGTGAACAAAAATGCTCGATATTAAAGTAATCCGCGAAAATCCCGAAAAGGTAAAAGCCGCTCTCAACCGCCGTTGCAAAGACTACACCGCAGAGGTTGATCGTGTTCTTGAGCTTGATACACGCCGCCGCGATATCATCGGTCAGGTTGAAGCTATCAAGGCTGCCCAGAACGCAGAAAACAAGAAGATTCCTGCTCTCAAGAAGGCAGGAGAGGACACAACTGCTATCTTCGCAGAGCTTAAGAAGCTTGCAGAGCAGATTAAAGAGCTTGATGCAGAGCTTAAGACCGTTGAAGACGAGCTCAACACAGCTCTTCTCGTTATTCCGAACACTCCGAACGACGATATTCCCGACGGCCCTGATTCTGACTCAAACGTCGAGATAAGACGCGACGGTACACCGCGTACATTCGACTTTGAGCCGAAGGCTCACTGGGACCTCGGCGAGGAGCTTGGTATCCTCGACCCGACTACTGCCGCAAAGGTTACGGGCGCCCGCTTCCACTTCTACAAGGGTGCAGGCGCAGCTCTCGAGCGCGCAGTCATCAACTTCTATCTCGACACTCACACAAGCCGCGAGTACACCGAAGTTTTCCCCCCGTTTATGGTTAACCGCGCTTCAATGACAGGCACAGGTCAGCTTCCGAAGTTTGAGGAGGATGCTTTCCACCTTGGACGCGAGGACTTCTTCCTCATCCCGACAGCTGAAGTTCCGGTCACCAATATGCACCGCAGCGACATCCTTGAGGGAGAGGCTCTCCCGATTAAGTACTGCGCATACTCCGCTTGCTTCCGCGCAGAGGCAGGAAGTGCCGGTCGCGACACGCGTGGTCTCATCCGCCAGCATCAGTTCAACAAGGTTGAGCTTGTTAAGTTTGCAAACCCCGAAACATCCTATGACGAACTCGAGAGCCTCACAGCTGACGCCGAGTTTGTTCTCAAGTCGCTCGGACTTCCCTACCGTGTAGTTTGCCTCTGTGCAGGCGACCTCGGCTTCTCTTCCGCAAAGACTTATGACATCGAAGTATGGATGCCGTCTTACGACAGATACCTCGAAATCTCCTCTTGCTCAAACTTCGAGGACTACCAGGCACGCCGCGCTTCCATCCGTTTCAGAGAGGCACAGGGAGCAAAGCCACAGCTCGTTCATACTCTCAACGGTTCAGGCGTTGCTATCGGCAGAACGGTTGCAGCTATCCTCGAAAACTACCAGAACGCTGACGGCTCAATCACGATTCCTGAAGCTCTCCGCAAGTATATGGGCGGCAGAGAAAAGATTGAAAAGTAATAACATTTTGTATAATTAACAGCATATAATACAATACAAAATCAAATTTGCCCTACTATGGCACTTCATAAAACAGTTAATCCTCCCGATGAGATTTCTCATAGGGAGGATTATTTCGTATTGGTGCAGTTCAAGAACGCATGCCAAAAGGTGTATAGACCTGCGCCATTTATCCATTTTTCACACAAAAACGAACCTCGTCACGCGGTAACACTATTTAGTCGTCTCCCACAATGACGTTGACAACGCAATGCCCCATCTGCTCGGCTAATTCACCCTGCATTTGTTTTTTCAGGCATACGATCTCTTCAAATTTTGTGCTCTTTTCAAAAGAAAGATGTAAATCAATCAGTACTGCATCTCCACTTTTGCGGGAATTAATAGAATGAATCTGCGAGTAGCTGTTGTAATGCCGAGTCAATATATTCAGTATCTTCATTTGTTTTTCTTCCGGAAGCGTCTTGTCTGTCAATTCAACCAATGCCTGCCGTGTGCGCCTGATATATCCAAACATCAAATAAATCACCACAAAAATACTGACTACGGGAGAAATATACCATCCGATGGGGGCGTCTCTGAACAACCATATTACAAAAAGCGAAACTAATGTAACACTGTCAAACAGCAAAGCAGAAAGGGCTTCAGCATAATTAGATTGCGAAATTGCGCTATGATGAGTCTTTGTGATTTTTCGCTGTTTTACGAAAAATACGGTATCAAAGATGATGTTTATGACTTTCAATCCTACTACGGCAATCACTAAATCACTTGGCTGTTCGGGGAAGATGATTTCATAGACCGAAAGCCCGAGCGTCAATAGTAACCCCAAAAATGCCATACCATCGCAAAGCAACGAAGAAATGGCCTCTATTTTTCCTATGCCATAGTTATATTCATATCGCAAATCTTTTGTCAATTTTTTTGAAAGAAGAACTATCAATCCAAGACTAATAAGATACATGAAGGAGTCGAATAAATCAACAAAAACAAGTAAATTCCCTGAAAGAATTGCCGAAACCAATATTGCAATAAACGAAGGCAATTCTGCCAAAAACTGAGCAATGGATAAATTTTGTTGTTGTTTATAACCCGATTTATTACTCATGGCCATCCTTCCTATGCGTTAAAAATTTCCGAAACTCGGAGCAAAGCAATACCTATTACCAAAAAAGCCAAGCTCAGATACTGTTTTTTTGTCAATCGTTCTTTTAAGAATATACGTGCAAATACGATTGTCACGAAACAATAAGATGATGTAACAGGTGCTGTGAGTATCGGATTGATTCCCACTGCGAAAGTAAATGCCATCGTTCCAAACGTTTCGCCAAGGCCGGCACCGCAACGGGACAACTCTGTCTTCTTAAATGGATTGTACACATATTTTTTAACAACCAGCAGATATAGCCACACCAAAATGGCCACTATCGAAAAGGCAACGCTTTCAAAGAAGAAGAAATCAATGTCGGGAATGGTAACTTCCGTTTCTCCGGATACCGTAATACCCATAGCAACCATTGAAGCAGCATCTACAAGATTATATATAATTGGAAAAATCAGTGCCAATGCACCAAGACGATGTTTCCTTTTGTTCTCATCAAGGCACTTTTCCTGCTTGGATAATTTCTGCTCCTGAATTCCGAGAAGGACAACACCCACTGCAATCGCAACTGTACCAATAATCTGCACAAGACTAATCTTGTCCGTTATGTTATTACGATCCGTAAACAAGAAAAAGAAGTACAGTATTATCGCTGCCATCGCGCCGTCAATGTTTTCAAGGGGAGACACAACCGATGCATCAAGATACTTTGAGCCCAAAAGCCCAAAGAACAACGCTATAACATAAAATACGCACAACGGAATAAGATATAGATTGTCAGCGACCAATTTGATGGAATTGAGCACGGTGTCCGAGCAGAGCGCCATAATTCCACCTGCCGGAGCCATCACTAATCCAATCCATATAAAAGTTTTAAATTGAGATAACGGATCGGGATGATTCAAAGATTTTTTTAAAAGAATATCTGTGAAGCCCCACAAAATAATGCAGGACAGTGTTAGTATTAACCAAGGCATTTTCAGCTTTCATGGATGTGGTTGCATTGCAACACATCCATGCGCTCCTTTTCTTCAAATTTATCAAGTTTATTTGTTGATTATATCCTGCAGATGCAATATACAAGAACAGTCCCAACAGATCATTCTGCCGGGACTGAAGTGGTTTTATGAAACCCTGCCTCTGGCAGTGCTTTTCTTTATTCTATGCTCGCTTTGATTTCTGTCCAGAGCTTGTTGTAGTATTCCTTTGTTTCATCATCGAGAGCGGAGAAGAACTCAAGGTCATACTTTGTTATATCAGGGTAAGCTGTCGGGTCCTTGCCTGCATCGCCCATAAGCTCACGTGCAGGAGTGGACGGTGAAGAGTAACCGATATATTCAGCATTCATAGCCTGAACATCGGCACGGCACATAAAGTCGATGAACTTTTCTGCGTTGTCTTTATTGCTTGCTCCCTTCGGGATGCACATTGAATCGTAGAAGATGTTCGAGCCTTCCTGCGGAATGACGTAAGCGAGGTCGGGATTCTGGTCGATGCAGTAAACCGCGTCGCCCGCATAGACGAGCGCGAGGTCGCCCTCTCCTGCAATCATCTTATCCTTTACCTCGTCAATATACCAACCCGATGCAAGCGGAAGCATCTCGCAAAGCTTGTTCTTTGCCGCATCGAGTGTTGCGCGGTCAGTCTCGTTAAGGCTCTTGCCAATGTACTTGAGCGCCATACCGATTGCATCGCGCTGGCTGTTCATCATAATGATTCTGCCCTTGTATTCGGGATTCCAGAACACGCCCCAGCTCGTCGGAGCTTCCTTTACATTCTTTGTGTTATATAGAATACCTAATGTTCCCCAAGTGTAGGGTACGGAATACTTGTTTTCAGGGTCAAATGCAGGGTTTTTGTACTCTGCATCAATATTTGTTTCAAAATTCGGGACGTTTGCGAAGTTTATCTCCTCAAGCTCATCCTCTTTTATGAGGCGCTCAATCATATAGTCAGAGGGGATAATGACATCGTAGTTGTTGTTTGAGTTCTTAAGCTTTGTGTACATCGACTCATTCGTCTCAAAAAGCTCATATACAACCTTTATTCCCGTTTCTTCCTCAAACATATCTATAACTTCAGGGTCGATATAGTCACCCCAGTTATATACGACCACCTTCTCTCCGCCGCCGCAGCCTGCAAAGAGCGCAAGCACCGTTACGAGCGAAAGGACAAGGCAAATGAGCTTCTTTAAGTTTTTCATATTTCATTTCCCCCTTCGATTTTCTTCTGTTTTTTAAGCGATACAATATTTACTACAATAAGGATTATGAATATTACCGCGAAGATAATTGTAGAAAGCGCGCGGAATTCGGGTTTGAGGCCGAGCTTTGCCGAATAAATGAGCGTTGAAAGGTTGTTCGCGCCGGAGCCCGTCGTGAAGTTACTTATTATAAAGTCATCAAGCGACATCGTGAGCGCAAGGAGAAAGCCCGTGAGGATTCCCGGCAGAAGCTCGGGGAAAATAACCTTCCAAAACGACTTTGTAGGCGTGCAACCAAGGTCACGAGCCGCATCATACAAGCTCCAGTCAAGCTGGCGCACTTTCGGCAGCACCGACAGGATAACGTACGGGATACAGAACGTGATGTGCGAGAGCACCATTGTCGTGAAGCTGAGCTCAAGACCTACCAACGTAAAGAGAAGCATAAGCGAAATACCCGTAACAATATCTGCGTTGAGCATCGGAATATACGCGAGCGAGAGAATTACCGAATGGCTCTTCTTTTTTGAGCTTCCGATACCGTACGCCGCCATAGAACCGATAACCGTCGCAACGAAAGATGCGATTATCGCACAAATAAGCGTTACGCCAAGTGCTTCCATGATATCGTCACGCGAGAAAAGCTCTTTATACCAACCAAAGGTAAAGCCGCCCCATACGCCGCGCGATTTCGCGCTGTTGAAGGACTGCACCGCGGTCACGAGAATCGGCGCATAGAGAAAGAGAATTATGAGCGTGAGATACGAAGATTTCAAAAACTTTTTCATTTCAGAATACCTCCTCCGTCTTCTTCAGAGTCGGTACGGTTTATAAAGTACATAAGGAGAAGGACAACCGCCATGGTGACGATGCTTATCGCGCCACCGAACTGCCAGTTGCCGACCGTCATGTACTGATCCTGAATGAGGTCACCGATGAGGCGGATTTTGCCGTTGCCAACGGTCTGCGAAATTGCAAACGTGGTAACACTCGGAACAAAGACCATCGCAACGCCCGAAAGGATTCCCGGGATTGAGAACGGGAGCGTAATCTTAAAGAATACGCGCGCAGGGTTTGCACCGAGGTCTGCCGCCGCGTCAAGGTGGCTCTGGTCAAGCTTTAAGAGCGTTATGTATATCGGCATTATCATAAACGGCAAGAAGTCATAAACCGAAACGAGGATAACTGCCGCTTCAGTTCCCGTAAAGTCAACCGCTGCAAAGCCGAGATGCGTAAGAAGCATACTGATAAGGCCCGTTTTCTCAAGAAGCGAGAGCCAGGAGTATGTCCTTATAAGGAAGTTTATCCACATCGGCAAAAGCATGAGGATGATTACAACAAACTTAAATCTCGAGCGGCTTCTTGCGAGGAAATATGCCGCAGGATAGCCGAGGAGAATACATACAATAGTAGAAAAAAATGCAATTTTAAGGCTTTTCAGGAGAACGTCCGCAAACACGGGGTCTGAAAAGAACTCGCGGAAGCCGTCAAGCGAAAAGCTCGCATTTGCGCCCGGATTGCTCACAAAAGCGTAGTATATGACTATTGCAAGCGGTATGAGAATAAAAACAAGCGTCCAGACGTAGAGCGGAATCATACAAACAGTCTTTTTCAATTCTCAACCTCCGCTTCCACGAGAGGCACAGCCTTCTCTGCATTTTTCTTAACATCAGGCGAATGTTCGCACTTATGCATAACCTGAATATCTGCAGGTGCAACGCGAAGAGATACGCGGCTGCCCGGAGGGCAGTTTACCGTCGATTGCGCAAGAATCGTCTCGCCGTGGCAATCTACGCGCATTTCGTAATGCACACCCTTGAAGATTGAGGAAACAACCTCACCGCACGGATACTCGGCAGAGAGAGCTTCGAGCCTTACGTCCTCGGGACGGAGAACAACGTCAACGGGAGTTCCCTCGCCAAATCCTGCATCAACACACGGGAAGATATGGTCAAGGAACGAAACCTCGTAGTCGCGAATCATCTTTGCGGGGAGAATGTTGCTGTCGCCGATAAAGTCTGCAACGAAAGCGTTTTTCGGCTCGTTGTAGATGTCCTGCGGTGTGCCTATCTGCTGAATCTTGCCGCCGTTCATAACGACGATCGTGTCAGACATTGTGAGCGCTTCTTCCTGATCGTGGGTAACGAAGATAAACGTGATTCCGCTCTCCTGCTGAATGCGCTTGAGCTCAATCTGCATCTCCTTGCGGAGCTTTAAGTCGAGCGCGCCGAGCGGCTCGTCGAGAAGAAGGATGTCAGGCTTGTTGATAAGCGCACGCGCTACTGCAACGCGCTGC
>JAZQSI010000083.1:0-3016 GCA_045629985.1 Eubacteriales bacterium | reverse complement strand
CTCTCCGCCGTGATAGATGTGCATTATCTCGATTTTGTATTCCTTTACCTCATCGCCCTCAACGTTTGAGAGAATGGTTGCTTCTCCTTTTTTGATTTCACCGCGTTTTGCAATCGGAAGAGCGCCGTCTCCGTGGAGAAGTTCGGGATTTTTGATTTTTCCGAAGATACCGGCTTCCGTGTTTTTTGCAATATTTGCAAAAATCGCTGATGTGTCGAAGCTACCGACAAGCTCGCCCGGTTCGCCCGACTTTCCTTTCTTTACGCTCTGAACGGTTGATAGAAAGAGTTCTCCATTGCGGAGCGGGACGAGTGTATTTGTCTTGCTGTCAGAGATGCCGTGGCCGAGCGCGCCGTAGGAATTATCCTCGGGGTTGAGGTAGGTCAGCGTGCCTATCCCTGCAACGGCGTCACGCACCCACAGCCCGAGCACAAATTTGCCGTCTTCCGCTTTTGCGGGGCATACTCGCGCAGTATGAGTTTTGTCGTTTCGGACATACTCAATAGTGACGGGATTTCCTCGGCTTTCAGCCACCGCCGAGACCAAATCGGAATTTGAAAAAATTTGCTTGTTTTCTACCTTTTTAATTATATCGCCGGGTGCAATTCCTGCATCTTTTGCAGGGTTTGGCGCGAGGTCTTCGGAAAAACCTATGACGACTGCACCCTCGGACGAAATCGCGATGCCCGTCGTATGGCCGAGTGGGACAAGAGAGTCTGTCGCACTTGCCGAAATTATAAGTGAGAGAGAAATTATAATTGCGACAAAAATTTTCGATGAAATTTTTAAATTTTTCATCACGGTTATTTTCGCCTCCTTTCTCTTTTAATATGCGCAAGAAGAAAGGCGGATATTTTGCCACGCGCGGAAAGAAAAGAGACGGCTTCCTTGTAAAAAACTGCAACGCCCGAAAGTCTCGGGCGTTGCAGAAATTGGAAACAAAAATTTTTAAATAACTTTTTTATTGAGCCACTGCTCCCCGCGGATGCGGAACATATTGAGGATTGCACGGAATATCCAGTCCGCCCACATACCTATCCAGACGGACATAAGTCCGAGGTGGAAAACCTTCGCGAGCAAGAACGCAAGCCCGATCCGGAAGACGAACATCGAAGAGAGCGAGACAACGAGCGGATACTTTACGTCGCCTGCCGCGCGGAATGCGTTCATGGGGACAAACGCGAAGGAATAGATCGAGAAAATCGTAGCAAGCGCGCCGATGCCCGTGTAGTATGCTGACTCTCGTAGTGCCTCCTCTCCGAAGCCGAAGAAAAGAACGAGCTTGTTGCGGAGAAGGAACATTGTGCCGAAGAGAATGAGCATGACGACGCTTGCGACACGGGTAAGCTTTTTCGCGTAATAGCGCGCCTGCTCGCGTTCTCCTGCGCCGATGCATTGACCGACGACGGTGAGAAGCGTTGTTCCGAGGGAGGAGACGGTATTCCAGCCGATATTTGCGATTGTGTGCGAGACGGAAAACGCCGCTGTTGCAATCGTTCCAAAAGAGGCGACAAGACTTGAGAGAATGAGCTTTCCCGCATAGAAGAGCGAGGACTCGATGCCGTTTGTTCCGCCGATAAGGAAAATCTTCTTGAGGATGCCCAAATCGGGGCGGAAGGAAAACAGATTTTCAAGCGGTGCCTTCAGGGATTGGTTTTTGAGGAGGAATATGCCCATGATGCCGTAGAGAAACCTGACGGTGGTGGTCGAAATCGCGGCACCTGCAACGCCGAGGTCGAAGCCGTAGATGAGAATAGCGTTGCCGACAACGTTGAGAAGATTTATGACCGTACCGTGGAAGAAGGCGATGCGTGTTTTTCCCTGCGCGCGAAGAAGAGCGGAACAGGCGAGCCCGATTCCGGCGGGAACATATCCGATGAGGATTATGAAGAAATAAGTTTTCATATATTCAAAGACGAGCGGGTCGAGCTTCGGGTATATCACCTGAATTACGGGCGAAACGAAAGGCAGAAACAACGCGGTTACAATGGCAGAAACGAAGGCAACGGCGTAGATAAGCTGTTTTTCGCTGTTGCTTGCGGCAGACAGGTTTCCGCTTCCTATGTACTGTGAGGTAACGACCGAGCCGCCGTATGTGAGTGCTGAAAAAAGGCCTATGAGAAGGATGCTTATCGAGTCGATAAGGGAAACTGCGCTGACCGCCGCCTCGCCGACAGAGGAGACCATTGCCGAGTCGACGAGCCCTGCCATAATGGAGAAAAGCGCCTCAATTGCGATAGGAACTCCGAGGGTGACGAGCGCACGGTTTGTAAACATAGGCGGTTTTTGGTTGAGTGCATGATCCATAAATAAAACTCCTTGAGAGACGTGCTTTTGCATTCAATTATAATGTTCTGTGAAAAAAAGAGCAATGCAAAAACGAAAGGTTACTGAATAAAACAACGATTATTTAAATAACCTTTTTCGTAAGCCACTTTCCGCGGCGGAAGTAGAAGAAGTTGCAAACTGCGCGGGCAAACCAGTCTGCCCACATACCTATCCAGAGACCTAAAAGCCCCATCTTGAAGTAGCTGCCCAAAAGGAAAGCAAGACCAACGCGGAATACGAACATGGTTATGACCGAAACATAAAGACCGTATTTCACATCGCCTGCCGCACGGAAGCCGTTGATTGGCGTAAACGCCCAGGCATAGAGCGAGAGAATGGAGCAAAGAGAGCCGATTCCGACGTTCTCAGCCGCAAGAGCAAGGGTGTCTTTCTGAAGGTCAAACATTAAAACGAGCTGATTTCTGAGAAGGAAAGTAAGTCCGAAGAGGATAACCATTGCGACCAATGCCGCGTTTGACATTCGTCTGGTGTAGAATTTTGCTTGCTCGGGCTTTCCTGCGCCCATACATTGACCTGCAATCGGGATGAGCGCGGTGGAGAAAGCACCGAGCCCTGTCCAGGCGAAGTTGCAGATTGAGTTTGAAACGGACCACGCCGTAATCTCGATAGTGGGGAAAGTTGCCGTAAGAGTAGAAATAAGAAGCTTGCCCACATAGAAAAGCGCATT
>JAZQSI010000082.1:0-6853 GCA_045629985.1 Eubacteriales bacterium | reverse complement strand
CTCATTCGCAAGGTTTACACGCTCCGTTTTCTTTTAAAGTACTTTTGCAAGCAAGTCGCCAAAGACTCTTGCCATTGATGCAAAACCGTAGTCTGTCGGGTGGCAGATATCAACCGTTCCGTCGTGGTCGCAATACTTCATAAGCTCGCCTCCGGGAATGAGGTAAACGTTCTTATCCCCTGCCGCTATTGCGTTTTTATAAGTTTTCTGAATAATCTCAAGAGTTCTCGTAAGACCGAAGTTTGCTTCATCATCCAACGTCTTGATATTTTCCGCATCCAAGCCGTACTGATCTGCAAACCATCTTTCGGTATAAAGGTCGTTTAAATACTTCGGCTTTGATGCAAAGATTATCGGAATGTCGGGATGCGCTTCTCTTATAATCTTATACATTCTCTCGTGAGTTTTCTCAAGATGCTCAAAACTTGGAGCATTATGGTCATAGTCAAACACGAACGCCGACATATCAAGATCTCTTATGTAGTTTGCAATCTCGAGTTCCGCCTGCGCAACGCCCGAGAAACCAAGGTTGATATGGTCACACGAAAGACGCCTTGAAATAACAGCCTGATAAGCGTTACCCGGACGTGAAGCACATCCGCCCTGAGTTACCGATGAGCCGTAATATACAACCGGTTTTTCAATCTTATACGACTCCGGAGCCTTTATATAAGCATCTTTCGATACACCAACATAGAGATTTTTTACATCGGTATAAAGCGGGAAGTTTATCGTAACCTCTCTGTCTTCTGCCGTAAAGAGGTTGCAAACGCTCTCGTATGAGTCCACCATATCATACGGCGGAACGAATGTCATAAGGAATCTGTCCGGAACGCCGTAGTCTGCATAGATATCAAAGCCTGCGGCACCCGTAAGCGGAAAATGCGGCATGCGGCCGATATTTTCAAGCTCGGCATAAATTGCAACATATTTACTGTTTGTTCTGAAGCGAACTCTGCCGCCCGCACAGTTTGCGTGGAGAGCAAGAACGCCCTCGCTTACGGTTTTTGCAACAGCTTCGGGAAGACGACGAAACTTTCCGTCCTCGTGGAAAACACCGTAAACACGAAACGGCTCTTCGAGAACATTTCTGTATACTACATCATCTTTACCGATTTTTGTCTTTACTTCAAAATTCTTGTCTATCTTTGCTATATTGCTCATAGCTTCTACCTCTCATTAAATATCTTCTCCAAAAGATCACCAAAGACTTTTGCCATCGAGGCAAAGCCGTGGTCCGTCGGGTGAGAAATATCTACCGTTCCGTCATGACCGCAATACTTCATGAGCTCGCTTCCGGGGATGAGATAAACATTCTTATCCCCTGCCGCTTTTGCGTTTTCATAAGTCTTTGTGATTATATCGAGCGTTCTTCCAAGGCCAAGGTTTTCCCTATCGTCAAAAGTTGCTTTTTCCGGTTTGAGACCAAAATGCCACGCAAACCATCTTTCACCATAAAGGTCGTCACGACCTTTGGGTTTTGACGCAAAGATTATCGGAATGTCGGGATGTGCCTCGCGCACAATCTTAAACATTCTTTCATGAGTCTTTTCAAGATGCTCAATCGTCGGTGCGTTGTGGTCATAATCATACACAAAAGCCGACATATCAAGATCTTTTATGTAATTTGCAATCTCATCCTCTGCCTTTGCAACGCCGGAGAAACCGAGATTGATATGGTCGCAAGAAAGACGGCGTGAAATTACTGACTGATAGCAATTTCCGGGACGGGATGCACATCCGCCCTGTGTAATAGATGAACCGTAATAAACAATTGGTTTTTCAATCTTATACGGATCGGGAGCTTTTATATAAGAATCTTTCGATACACCAACATAGAGATTTTTTACATCAGTATAGAGCGGGAAGTTGATTGTAAACTCCCTTTCTTCAACTGTAAAAAGCTCTGCAACGCTCTCGAAAGAATCAGTAACATCATAAGGAGGAATAAACGGCCAGAGGAATCTGTCTTTTATTCCATAATCGCCGTAGAGGTCAAGGCCCGCGGCACCTGTAAGCGGAAAATGCGGCGCACGACAAACGTTCTCAACCTCAACATAGACCGAAACATACGGGCTGTTTGTCTTAAAACGAACTCTGCCGCCTGCACAATTTGCATGGAGAGCATATACACCCTCACTTACACTCTTTGCAACAGCTTCGGGAATACGTCGAAACTTTCCGTTCTCATAGAAAACGCCGTATACCTTAAAAGGCTCTTCGAGGACATTTCTATAAACTACATCATCTTTACCGATACTTGATTTTACTTCGAAATTTTTGTCAATCTTTGCAATATTGCTCATAGCTTCTACCTCTCATTAAATATCTTCTCCAAAAGATCACCAAACACTTTTGCCATTGAAGCAAAGCCGTGGTCAGTCGGGTGCGAAACATCTACCGTTCCCTCATAGCCTGCATACTTCATAAGCTCGTCGCCGTTGACAAAATAAACATTCTTATCGCCTGCCGAAACAGCCTTTTTGTATGTGTTATAAACCTCTTCGCGAGTTTCCTTATAGCGCGGAATTTTATCGCCAAACTCGTCACCGAGGTATTTCGGCTTTGATGCAAAGATTATCGGAAGAGTCGGGTTCTTTTCGCGGATTTTCTTAAACATTCTCTCGTGAGTTTTTTGAAGATGCTCGAGCGTCGGTGCGTTATGGTCATAATCGTAAACAAAAACCGACATATCAAGATTGCTTATGTACTCTGCAATCTCGTCTTCTGCTTTCGCAACGCCGGAAAAACCGAGATTTATATGGTCACACGAAAGACGGCGGGAAATAATTGCTTCATAGCACGTACCGGGTCGAGCTGCACATCCGCCCTGCGTAATTGACGAGCCGTAATATACAACCGGTTTTTCGATTTTATAAGGCTCCGGAGCTTTTATATAGGCATCTTTAGCAACGCCCACATAGAGATTCTTCACGTCCGTATAGAGTGGGAAGTTTATCGTGAGCTCTCGCTCTCTCTGTTCGGTGAATTCATGGATGCTCTCGTATGAATCCTTAACATCATACGGCGGAACATATATCTGAACAAATCTGTCCACACCGTTTATATCTTCATAAAGGTCAAAGCCTGCAGTTCCGGTAAGCGCAAAATGAGGAGCTCTACAAACATTCTCAAGCTCTGCATAAATTGCAACGTATGGACTATTTGTCTTAAATCGAACTCTTCCGCCTGCACAATTTGCATGAAGCGCAAGAACGCCCGAACTTACACTCTTTGCAACAGCTTCGGGAATACGACGAAACTTGCCATCTTCATAGAAAATACCGTAAATCTTAAACGGTTCTTCGAGCACGTTTTTGTACACTACATCTTCTTTGCCGAAGCTCGACTTGACTTCAAAATTCTTGTCAATATTTGCTATATTGCTCATTTTAATTCCTCCAAAACGCATGCCAAAACCCTGTGAAGCAAGTTCACTTCACAGGGAATTTGTTTAGGATAATTTTTCTATTGCAGCGTCGATACGCTTGAGCGTTTCTTCTTTACCGAGAATATGGCAGAACTCTACACCGCCGCCCGGTGTGACCTGCTTACCTGAAAGAGCTGTACGAAGCGGCCAAAGGACAAATCCGTTCTTAAGCTCATGCTCTGCGATGTAGCTAAAGAGCGTATCGTGGATAGAATCAAACGACCAGTCAGAAATGCCCTCAAGCACAGGACGAAGCTCACGCAAAGTGACAAGAGCTGTTTCCGCACTTGTTTTCATCTTCTTGTGGAAGTACATCTCGCTGTCGTATTCGGGAACAGCGTCGAAGAAATCAACCTGCTCGGGAATATCCGCAAGGCGCTCACAGCGCTGCTGGAGAAGCGGAGCGATGAGGTCGGGGTTTATTGCCTCGTTCTTTACTCCCTGTCTGATATACGGACGTGCAACATCTGCAAACTCTTCTGGAGTCATTGCGCGGATATATTCTGCATTTATGTATTTAAGCTTTGCAATATCGAAGATAGCAGGTGATTTTGAAATACCACGAAGCTCAAAGATATCTACAAGCTCCGGAAGAGAGAAAATCTCCTGCTCTCCACCCGGGCTCCAACCGAGGAGAGTTACATAGTTTACAACTGCATCCTTTAAGTAACCTTCGTTTATGAGGTCTTCATAAGACGGGTCACCGTTGCGCTTTGAAAGCTTATGCTGCGCATCCTTCATAACGGGTGAACAGTGGACATATGTCGGAATCTCCCAGCCGAAAGCTTCATAGAGAAGGTTATACTTCGGCGCAGAGGAAAGATACTCCGAACCACGTACTACGTGAGTAATACCCATGAGGTGGTCATCAACTACGTTTGCGAAATTATATGTCGGGAAACCGTCTGACTTGATAAGAACCTGATCGTCGAGGTCTTCATTCGGAACTGTAATATCGCCGTAAACAACGTCAGAAAATGTTGTTGTTCCACTTGCCGGCATCTTCTGGCGAATGACATAAGGAACGCCTGCATCGAGTTTTGCCTGAATCTCTTCGGGCGAAAGACGTGAGCATCTGCCATCGTATTTGGTCGGCGCTTCGCCGTCTTTTTCCTCGTGGTCTGTCTTTTCACAGAAACAACGGTATGCAGCACCGCGCTCAATGAGAACTTCTGCATACTGCTTATACATTCCCATTCTCTCGCTCTGGATATACGGACCGACAGGACCTCCGATATCAGGGCCTTCGTCATAGTTAAGTCCTGTTTCGTGGAGTGTGCGGTAGATAAGGTCTGTCGCACCTTCGACAAGTCGTCCCTGATCGGTATCCTCAATTCGGAGGATAAAGTCACCGCCGCTGTGCTTTGCAATCATGTAGGTATAGAGAGCTGTGCGGAGATTTCCGATATGCATATAGCCCGTGGGGCTCGGTGCAAAACGGGTTCTTACTCTTCCCTTCGGAATCTTCGCCTCTGCTACTTCAAAAAATTTCATATCCATTATTACTTACCTCTGTCTTACTTTTTCTTTGCCCAGGAGTCCTTAAGCGAAACAGTTCTGTTGAAAACGAGCTTGTCGTCTGTCGAGAGCTTTGTATCTCGGCAGAAGTAACCGTTTCTGAGGAACTGATATCTTCCGTTGCCGATGTTTTCGCATATTGCAGACTCACACTTGCATCCGGTAAGGACTTCGAGTGAGTTGGGGTTGATATTGTCAGTGAATGCACCGCCCTCAGGGAATTCACCCGGGTTTTCAGCGCTAAAGAGATTTTCATAAAGACGAACCTCTGCATCATGCGCATCGTGAGCCGAAACCCAATGGATTGTTCCCTTTACCTTACGCTTATCGGGTGTATCTCCACCGCGGGAAGCGGGATCATATTCGGCATGGATAACCGTAACATTGCCGTTCTCATCCGTCTCAAAGCTCTTGCAAGTTACATAATATGCATACTTAAGACGAACTTCGTTGCCCGGGAACATTCTGAAATATCCCTTTACTGGCTCTTACATAAAGTCCTCTCGCTCAATATAAAGCTCGCGCGAGAATGTAACCTTATGTGTTCCGCTGTTTTCATCTATGGGGTTATTCTGTGCATCAAAAGTCTCGGTCTGTCCTTCAGGATAATTATCAATAATAAGCTTTACAGGTCTGAGAACAACCATCATACGTGTAGCAGATTCGTTGAGATCCTCTCGGATACAATGCTCAAGGAAGCCGTAATCAACGGTGTTATACGCCTTCGAAACTCCGATTCTCTCGCAGAAAGTGCGGATCGACTTCGGAGTGTAGCCACGGCGGCGAAGGCCGGAAAGAGTTGGCATACGTGGATCATCCCAGCCGTCAACATACTTTTCTTCAACAAGCTGACGGAGGTAACGCTTCGACATAACGGTATTTGTTACGTTAAGGCGTGAGAACTCTATCTGGCGCGGCGGATTCTCAAATCCGATTTCGCGGACAACCCAATCATAAAGCGGGCGGTGGTTCTCAAACTCGATTGAACAGAGTGAATGAGTAATGCCTTCAAGTGCATCCTGAATCGGATGAGCATAGTCATAAAGCGGATAGATGCACCACTTATCTCCCTGGCGGTGGTGGTGAGTATGAAGAATTCTGTAAATCGCAGGGTCGCGCATATTCATATTCGGCGACGCCATATCAATCTTCGCACGGAGAGTATGGCTACCGTCCGGGAACTCGCCGTTCTTCATTCTCTCGAAAAGGTCGAGGTTTTCCTCAACGGAACGGTCGCGATACGGGCTGTTCTTACCCGGTTCGGTAAGAGTTCCTCGGTACTCGCGCATCTCTTCTGCCGTAAGATCGCAAACGTATGCCTTACCACGCTTAATAAGATCGATAGCAAACTCATAGCACTTTTCGAAATAGTCAGAGCCGTAGAATATACCGCCGTTGGGCTCGGCCCCAAGCCAACGAAGGTCCTCTTCGATAGAGCGGACAAACTCATCGTCCTCACGGACGGGGTTTGTATCATCATAACGAAGATTGAAAAGACCGTTGTACTTCTGCGCTACTCCCGCAGAAATCCATATGGCCTTCGCACTGCCTATATGAAGATATCCGTTAGGCTCCGGCGGAAAACGCGTGTGTATTTTCTTTATTCCCTTCTCGGCAATATCAGAATCAATTGCTTCGTAAATAAAATTGGTCGGGTTTGTGTTTACATCCATTTTATATACTTCCCTCCACACGGCTTTTAAAGCACGTCATAATTTTCTATGCTATATTTTACCACATCTTATACACAATACTCAATAGCTAATTATCAAATATTATTATATTTTCTCATATATTTTTGTCCAGGCAATCCGTTTTCACACCTCACCTTCTCTGCATATACTGTTTATGTAAAGGAGCGATGCTTATGGCTTTTTCCGACAGAGAGCTTCTCGCGCGACTTAT
>JAZQSI010000081.1:0-26845 GCA_045629985.1 Eubacteriales bacterium | reverse complement strand
ATCCCCGTTGGTGCGGCAAACGGATACGAGGCATATTATCCGACAAAGCAGGCATATACCGAGGGCGGATACGAAGTTGCAGGCTCAAGACTCGTTGATACCGTTGCAGACGAGCTTGTTGAGGCTTCCGCAGAGATGATAAATGCATTTTAGGGCATAAGAGGAGAGAAGAAATATGTTAAAAGCAGGATTTGGAAGGATTGACATTACGCCGAATATGGGAGTTGATATCCCGGGATATTACAACGTCCGCAAGGGCGCGGGCATTTTAGACCCGCTTTATGCAACAGCTGTTGCGTTTGACGACGGTGAGAAGCGCGCAGTTGTCTGCAGCGTTGATACTATCGGTATGAATCAGTATTATTGCGCAAAGGCACGCGCAATAATTGCCGAGAAGTGCGGTTTAGAGGAGGGTGCGATTATTCTCCATGCAACCCACATCCACACGGGCGGTTTTGTAAACGGTTATGCCGATTCGGAAGAGGATTTCTCTACATCAGAATATGGAGAGTGGTTGTATGGTCGCATTGCAGATGCGGTTAAGCTCGCACTGAATGACCTTGCGCCTGCAAAGATGCTTTACACTCGTGGTAGAGCCTCGGATGTTGCATTCGTCCGTCGTTTCAGAATGAAGGACGGAACAGTAATGACAAACCCCGGCTGGCAGACAGACAAGGCAGACCATCCGCTTGGAACTCCCGATGAAGAGAGCCAGCTTCTTATCTTAAAGCGTGAGGGGAAGTCTGAAATCGGCATCATAAACTTCCAGGTTCACCCCGATATGGTCGGTGGCGAATATTACACGGCAGATTTCCCCGGCTTTGTCCGCAGAACGTATGAGAAGAATGTTCCGAACTCACTCTGTATGTACTTGAACGGTACGCAGGGCGATACAAACCATGTTGATATAAGATACCCCGAGTGCGCAAAGTCACACGGATATATGAGAGCTGAATACTCGGGCAAGAAGATAGCATACTCAGTTCTTGCTAACTACAATCTCGCAGAAGAACTTTCGGGCGAGAAGATAAACTTTGCAAGAAAGATAGTTAAAACTAAATTCAACAAGGGTAAGCCTGAAGAAATTGAGCCTGCGATTGCGCTTCGAAACCTCTACCTTGAAAAAGGCTCTGAAAGCGCGGCGTTGCCTCATATCGAGCCGCTTATGCGCCGTGTTGAGATGGTTGCCGAGGCTTGCAGAATCGTAAATATGATGGAAAAGCCTGACGAGAAGACACTTCCGCTTACAGCACTTTCTGTCGGTGATGTTGTGTTTGCGGCTTTCCCCGGCGAGCCGTTTACTGATGTCGGTCGAGGCATCAAGGAAAACTCAAAGTTTACACTTACAATCCCGATGTGCTGTGCAAACGGATACGAGGGATACTACCCGATGCAGAGTTCATTTGACGAAGGTGGTTATGAGGCACTTACTGCACGTTATGTAGCCGGCACGGCTGAAAAGCTTATTGAAGCGTCAACCGAAATCGTAAATTCGCTTTAAGGAGAATTTTACCATGTTGAAAGCTGGTTTTGGAAGAATAGATGTCACTCCACCGCTTGGCTCCTATATATCGGGATATTTTGACCCGAGATATGCAAAAGGCGTGCTCGATCCGCTTCTTGCAACTGCTGTTGCATTTGACGACGGCGAGAGACGCGCTGTCATACTCTCGGTCGATGTAATCGGAATCGGCGCAAAGGCAATCATAAAGGTTCGCGAAACTATTGCCGAGGCGGCAGGAATTCCGTTCGAGGCGGTTTTCGTACATTGCACCCATATTCACACGGGATTTGGCCCGGGATTTGGAAAGCTTCGCCCTGAGGATAATTTCTACGAATCAGAATTTCTCGTATGGCTCACAAAACGCCTTGCTGATTCCGCAGTTCTTGCATTCAACGACCTTGCACCTGCGAAAATGCTCTACACTCGCGGAAGAGTTGAGGATGTTGCATTTGTTCGCCGCTTCAGAATGCGCGATGGCTCGGTCCGCACAAATCCGGGTTGGCAGTGTCCTGATATTGACCATCCGCTCGGAACTCCTGATGAGGAGAGCCAGCTTCTTATCTTGAAGCGTGAGGGTAAGCCTGAAATCGGCATCGTTAATTTCCAGGTACATACCGACGTTATCGGCGGCGAGTATTTAACTGCCGATTATCCCGGATTTGTCCGCAGAACTTACGAGAAGAATGTCGAAAACTCTCTTTGTATGTATATCTGCGGAACACAGGGCGATACGAACCACGTTGACGTAAGATACCCCATGTGTGAAAAGTCACATGGTTATGGCCGCTCGGAATATATGGGCAAGAAGATTGCGTATTCCGTTCTTTCTAACTACAATCTCGCAGAAGAACTTTCGGGCGAGAAGGTAGGCTTTGTTCAGAAGATAATTTCAATTAAGTACAACAAGGCAGAAAATACAGAGGAGCTTGAAAAAGGCAAAGGCTCTTGTCGAGCTTCAGAAGAAGATAGGAACAGACGAGGCGCTCAAGGGTGTTGAGCCTGTTATGCGCCGCGTTGAGCTTATTGCTGAGGCGTCAAGAATCGTCAGAATGACGACTATGCCCGATGAAAAGGAGCTTACAATGACAGCTCTTTCAGTTGGCGATATGGTATTTGCGTGTTTCCCGGGCGAGCCGTTTACGGATATCGGTCGCGGAATTAAGAAGAACTCAAAGTTTACGCTCACAATGCCTGTATCCATTGCAAACGGTTATGATGGCTACTATCCGACAGAGCAGGCATTCTCTGAGGGTGGATATGAGGTTCTTACAACAAGCTATGCACGCGGAAGTGCCGAAAAGGTGCTCGAAGCTTCAATTGAAATTGTAAATTCACTTTAAAGGAAAATATAACTATGTTAAAAGTAGGTTTTGGAAGAGTTGATATTACTCCGTCAATGGGAGTGGATGTTCCCGGATACTTCAACAAAAGAAGCGTAGCGGGCGTTTTAGATCCGCTTCTTGCAACGGCAGTTGTGTTTGATGACGGCAAAAACAGAGCTGTCATAGTGAGTGCTGATACGATTGGCATGAATGACCACTATACAGCTGTTGCAAAAAAACATATTGCAGAGGCGTGTTCTCTGCCGCAGGACGCGATTTTCCTCCATGCAACACACACTCATACGGGTGGATTTGTATGTGATAATGATGTTCCTGCAGAAGCGTTTGAGATGAGTGAGTATGGAACATGGCTCGTGCATCGTCTTGCAGATGCAACGACACTTGCAATCAACGATCTCGCAGAAGCGAAAATGAGCTATACTCGCGGTCGTGTCGAGGATGTTGCGTTTGTCCGTCGCTTCAGAATGAAGGACGGAACTGTCATGACAAACCCCGGCTGGCAGAATCCCGATATTGACCATGCGCTCGGAACTCCCGATGAGGAGAGCCGCCTTCTTATCATAAAGCGCGAGGGAAAACCCGAAATCGGCATTGTGAATTATCAGGTTCATCCTGATGTTATAGGCGGCGAGTTTGTTTCGGCAGACTTCCCGGGTTTTGTCCGCAGAACTTATGAGGAAAATGTTCCGAATTCGCTCTGTATGTATATAAACGGAACACAGGGAGACACAAACCACGTAGACGTAAGACGTCTCCAGGATACATGGTCTCACGGTTATCTTCGCTCCGAGTATATGGGAAAGAAGATTGCTTTCTCCGTTCTTTCTAACTACAACCTCGCAGAAGAACTTTCGGGAGATAAAGTAAACTTTGCGGAAAAGACGGTTACAGTCAAGTATAACAAGGGTAAGCCCGAAGAAGTTGAACCTGCAATGCGTCTTGCGGCGCTCTATTACGAAACGGGTTCAGAGGCTGCGGCACTCCCGGATGTTGAACCGTTCATGCGTAAGGTTGAACTGGTAGCCGAGGCTTGCAGAATCGAGAGACTTATGAACCGTCCCGACTATAAAGAACTCACTGTTTCAGCGCTCTCTGTCGGAGATGTTGTTTTTGCAGGTTTCCCCGGTGAGCCGTTTACGGATATCGGACGTGCGATCCGGAAAAATTCAAAATTTACACTCACAATGCCCGTTTGCTGTGTAAACGGTTATGAGGGATACTACCCGACGGAGCAGGCATTCTCCGAGGGAGGATACGAAACTCTCGATGCAAGCTTTGCGTGTGGTACGGCGGAAAAACTTCTTGAAGCTTCAACGGAAATTGTAAATTCACTTTAATAGCAAAAGAACACTTGCATCGCAAGTGTTCTTTTTGCTATTTTTCGTTTCTATTTTTCGTGGGTTTTAAAGATAAGAGAGCATATAACACCGAGGACGACGGATGCACAGATTCCTGCGGAAGCGGCTGTAAGACCGCCACGCAAGATGCCGAGTGCGCCGTCGGTTGCAATACTTTCACGTACTCCGCTTGCGAGAAGATGCCCGAAACCAACAAGCGGGACTGATGCGCCGGCACCTGCAAATTCTGCAAGAGGAGCATACAGCCCGATTGCAGAGAGAAAGACACCAAGGACGACATACCCGGTAAGTATTCTTGCCGGGGTGAGCTTTGTGCGGTCGATGAGAATCTGCCCGATTCCGCAAAACAGACCGCCGATAAGAAAAGCGTTTAAATATTCCATATTCTATACCTCAATTTCGACCGCGTGGCAGATGCCGGGGATGGTTTCGCTCTGCTGTACGCTCGTTGGAGACTGAAGTGAGCCAGTCCCTGCGATGAGAATGTGTTTCCATTTTCCGGACTTCAGACCTTTCATAATATATCCCGAAAAAACCGTTGCGATGCATCCGCAACCCGATGCGCCCGAGTGCATGTCTTGGCTGTGTATATCAAACATCATACAGCCGCAGTCAATATAATTTTTTGAAATATCAACACCGTCTTGCGAGAAGAGGTCGATTATTGTTTTTCTGCCCACTTCGCCAAGGTCGCCTGTCGCGATGAGGTCGTAGTCGGACGGTTTTGTACTTGTGTTTTCAAAATGCTTTTTGAGCGTAGAATATGCCGCAGGAGCCATTGCCGCGCCCATGTTGTTTGCATCCGATATTCCCGAATCAATGACAGTTCCAAAGGTTGCGCGAGAAAGCTTTGGCGATGAGCCCTCGCCATCTGTGGAAACTATCGCGCAGCCTGCGCCAGTGACGGTGCGTTGCGCGGTGGGAGGACGCTGTCCGCCGTAGGCGATAGGATTGCGGTACTGTCTTTCTGCCGTGCAGAAGTGTGAGGACACGCAGACGGCGATATGCCGAAAGCTTCCGCTTGATGCTAAAATTCCCGATAGAGCAAGAGCTTCGGCGAAGGTAGAGCACGCGCCGTAAAGCCCGAGGAACGGAATGTCGGAATCACGGGCGGCAAAGCTTGAGGCGATGCATTGGTTAAGAAGGTCGCCCGAGAGGATACAGCCGATTTCGTTTGGTGTGAGATTTGCTTTTTTTACAGCTTCATCAAATGCGGTTTTCTGAAACTTGCTCTCCGCCTGCTCCCACGTTTTTTCTCCGAAATGCCCGTCAGAAACGGTGACGTCAAAAAACTTTGCAAGCGGGCCTTCACTTTCCTTTTTACCGACGACGCTTGCCGTCGAAATTAATTTTGGTTTATTTTGAAAAACAACAGTTTCACGCGCCACAGTAAACTACCTCCGCACCTTTTTGAGTATAGTTTCCGCAAAAAGGCGCGAGAATATACAAAAACCACATCGGAAAATCCGATGTGGTTTTAAACTTAAAGAAGCTTTTTGCGAAGGTCAGCCGCCGATTCGGGGTGGAGATATGCAGGGGGAATGTCGAGCACTGTCTTTGCGCCAAAGTTTTTCTCCTCGCAAAGCCTTGCCGCCGCGCGAGCGTATGCAACAAGAACGCTTGCAGTAAACTCCGGGTTGGAGTCAAGGTTTAAGCTGTATTCGATAACGTGGTTATTTTTGCCGCCGTTCGTCTTGCCCGTGCGGAAGACTTTGCCACCGTGGGGGATTCCTGCGTGGTCGCGGAGAAGCTCCTCCTTTGATATGAAGTGAACGGTTGTATCGTAATCTGCAAAGTAGTTCGGCATCGTCTTGATTTCGTTCTCAATTCTCGCGAGGTCTGCTCCATCTTCAGCAACAACGAAACATTCTCTCGTGTGCTTTTCGCGTGTTGAAAGCTCAGGGTTTTCGCCGCGGCGGACTGCCTCGAGTGCCGACTCTACGGGAATGGTGTACTGCCTTGCGTCGAGGACGCCGTCAATTCGTCTTATAGCGTCGGAATGACCCTGACTTACGCCCTTGCCCCAGAACGTGTAGCTTGCGCCATCGGGGAGAATAGCCTCGCCGTAGAGACGGTTTAAGGAAAACATACCGGGATCCCAGCCAACAGAGATGACGGAAACGCGCTCTCCCGCACGGCTCTTTTTATCGGTGTTTTCAAAATGTTCGGGGATTTTTGCGTGAGTGTCGAAACTGTCGATTACGTTGAAATGCTCTGCAAAGAACGGAGTTTGCTCCGGAAGGTCGTTTGCGCTTCCGCCGCAGAGAATGAGAACATCGATTTCGTCCTTCATTTCAAGTGCCTTATCCATATGGTAAACGGGAACACCGCTTGCGGGTCTGATGCTCTCGGGAGCACGTCTTGTAAAGAGAGCCACAAGCTCCATATCGGTAGCGGCATTTACTGCACATTCAACGCCTCTTCCAAGGTTTCCGTATCCTGCGATTGCAATTTTAAGCTTATTCATTTTGGGACCAACGCCTTTCGTTTTTAAAAGGATTTATAATGAATAATTAAAGCACAAAGCGCGTTAAAAGTCAATTACAGAGAAATTAAAAATAATATTTGCAATATGTGTCGCAGGGTGATAAAATATACATAATGAAATGGAGGGAAAGAAAATGATTGATATGACAAAATGGCAGAAAATTGCCGCAGAAAATGTTAATAAGCGCGATATGGCTCCGGGACGTCTTTCGGGTAAGATTGCTATCGTTACCGGAAGCGCTCAGGGCTTTGGTAAGGGCATCGCTGAAATTCTCTACGCTGAGGGTGCAAGCGTTGTAATTGCTGACCTCAACGAGGCTCTTGCAGAGACAGTTGCAAAGGAGCTTGGCGAGAGAGCTTTCTCCGTTAAGGTTGACGTTTCAAGCGAAGAAAATGTTGCAGAAATGATTCAGAAGACAGTTGAGCGTTTCGGCGGTCTTGACCTTCTCGTTTCCAACGCAGGCGTTCTCAAGGCAGGCTCACTCACGGAGATGGAGATGAAGGATTTTGACTTCGTTACAAAGATTAACTACACTCCGTTCTTCACCTGCACAAAGTATGCACAGTGCATCATGAAGGCGCAGTTTGAGGCTGACAACAACTGGACGGGTGACATCATCCAGATTAACAGTAAGTCAGGCCTTTCGGGAAGCAACAAGAACTTTGCTTATGCCGGCGGAAAGTTTGGAGGCATCGGCCTTGTCCAGAGCTTTGCTATGGAGCTTGCTCCCGTTAACATCAAAGTTAACGCTATCTGCCCGGGCAACTACTACGACGGTCCGCTCTGGAGCGATCCCGAGCGCGGTCTCTTTGTTCAGTACCTCAACGCAGGTAAGGTTCCGGGCGCAAAGACTATCGAAGACGTTAAGAAATTCTATATGTCAAAGTCTCTCATTCAGCGCGGATGTCTCCCGTCTGACGTTGCAAAGGCTATTATGTACGCTGTTGAGCAGACATTCGAGACAGGTCAGGCTATCCCGGTTACAGGCGGCCAGATAATGCTTCATTAATTGAAACCGAGGAAAACACAATGATAGATATTTCGATTTTAAATAAGCTCAACGAGGGCAGTATGGAAGACCGCCTTGCATCGCTTCCGGAAGTTCTTGAGGAGACAAGCTTTCCTCCGCAGGATGAGAGAATGATTAACAACCACATACATACATTCTATTCGTTCTCACCGTACAGCCCGACAGCGGCAGTTTATGCCGCTCGCGCAGAGGGTCTTGCCACCTGCGGTATCGTTGACCACGACTCTATCGGCGGTGCGCGTGAGTTCATTCGCGCAGGCGAGATTGTCGGCATCCCGACTACCATCGGCATTGAAACCCGCGTTTCTATGAAAGAAACTCCGTTTGCAAACGTCCGTACGAACAACCCCGACCAGAAGGGCGTTTCGTATATGGTTATCCACGGCGTTCCGCATGATAAGATTGACGAGGTTCAGGCTTTCTTCGCTCCGCTCCGCGAGAAGAGAAACGAGCGCAACCGCAAGATGGTAGAAAACATCAACAAGCTCTATGCAGACAAGGGAGTTTCTCTTGATTTTGAGCGCGATGTTCTTCCGCTTTCGATGGCGCATGAGGGCGGCAGCGTTACCGAGCGCCACCTTATGTACGCTCTTGCAAAGAAGCTTTCCGATACTGACGAAATGATGGCAGTATATGACCTTGTCGGTACGCTTAAGAAGGACTGCATCCCGAAGGTATTTATCGATGCAGACGAAGAATGCCCGACTCTCTCTGAGTTCGTAGCGCTTGCCGAGCGCGTCGGCGGTATTGCGGCGTATGCATACCTTGGCGACGTTACGGCATCCGTCACGGGCGACAAGGCGGCACAGACATTTGAGGATTCATATCTCGATGACCTTATGCAGTGCCTCTACGATTTCGGTCTCCGTGCGGTAACGTATATGCCCACACGAAACACAAACGACCAGCTTACGCGTCTTCGCGCGCTTTGCGATAAGTTTGGTATGCTCCAGATAAGCGGTGAGGACGTCAACTCTCCGCGCCAGAGCTTCCGCATCGAGAAGATGTATGAGCCGCAGTTTGCAAACCTCATCGACAGCACATGGCAGGTTATCCGCCACGAGCTCGGTGAATAAAAAACATATTATATCCCGCTTGCGTTGCAAGCGGGATGATTTTTTTATGTCAAAAAATGTAAAAAAGTTGTCAGAAAGTTGTCAAACCAAGAATTAAATTTGTGCTATACTGTAACACGTTATAACAAAAACGTACCGACGGGTACAAAGTGAGGTGAGGAATCAAGCAAAAGATTACATCGTCAATTGCAACAGACGGAGAAATGTGGTAAAATAAAATTACACATTACTGCATTTCTCCTTTCTTAAATTTTAAAAGAAAGGAAGAATTAAAAAAATGTTTGACAACATAAGCAAAACAATTGAAAAAATTAAAGACATAGACGAGTGGAATCCTGTAAAAAAGGTTTCCGAAAAAATCAACAATCTGCTTGATATTGGTAAAGACACAAAAGCCGTACAAGATGTAAAAAAAACAAATTGGTGGAACGGAAGCGGCTTCGGCGATGACGCGTTCAAACCACAAGCTCCGAAATATACCACGGAAGAAAAGGATGACTTTTTAGAGGGGTTTAATTACTATTCAGAGGAGCCGAAAAAACAGACCAGACAGGAAAAGTTTGCGAATATTCGTGCAAATGCCGATAAAAGAGATTGGTCAAATGCTCAAAACAAGTCGGACGAAGACCCGTTTTTACAAGGCTTCAAGGAAGGCTCGGAAGGCTTCTCACTGCAAAACGCCGTGGATTCCGTGAAAAGCAAAGCTAACAAGGCAAAAGAAACTGTTTTTGAAACACTGGATAATGTAAAAGACACGCTTGCCGCAGTGACTCAAAATCCCCCTTGGGGTGCTCTCAATACCTTGAGTTCGTATGCAAGCCAAAAAGGAGTACTGGACGATGTAACAAACGCAGGCTTTAAAGTTTCTGACTTGTTTGAAGATTCATCAATCAATTACTTTGGACGGAAGAAAGATGATATTCGGGCGGAAGAAAATTATGCAGCAAATAAAAACATGAATCTGAGCCGGTATGAGAATGGCGATGGATACATAAATGACCAAGGAACAGGAGCTATTGCGAACGTAAAATACGGAAACGGCACCCTATCCGAAAACGGTTGCGGAGTTATTGCAGTCAACAATGCACTTGTGAGCCTTGAAGATAAAAAAGATATCCGTGATATAGCAAAAGAATTCGAAAAAGGAGGGCTCGTTCTTTCCGGAACATTTGGAACAAATCCTTATGCCATAGGTGATTATTTCAGAGAAAAAGGATACAAGGTAGATACGTATGAAGGAAGCGAAAATATATCCTCCCTCGACATTCCCGATGCGGATACATATATCCTTACTTACTGGAATTCAGGTAAAGCCGAAGATGGTGTTCATATAATTTCGATGGATAAAAAACCAAATGGTAAATATATGTTCTACAATGCGGATTACACCTATCCTTATCAATTGAGTTCATTAGACAAATTTCTTGATTATAAAAATCGAACCCCTCTTGTTTTACACTGTATAAAGAAAGGTTGATGAGCAATGAAAAAGAAACTCTCTGTTGTAGCATTGCTTTGCATTCTCTTCTCACTCCTCTGCGGATGCACTAAAGAAGTCCCTAAATTTCTCCCTGGTCAACACGAAGGCGATAAAAATTTCATTTGGATTTGCAAAGAGCCGTTTGCCTATTTTTTTCTAAATGATTCTACCGAAAAAAAACCTGCTGCTTTTGGAATCTGTTTAGAGAAAGGAAACGAAAGACATTTCTTTTATGGGGATTATACCGTTCGCACAGGGACGATGGGGTTCATAAGAAGCGGCTTCTTTGAAGGATTTGAAGAATACATGGTTTTCGGTGGTAACTCGGAATATTATGAAAGTTATTTTAACTTGATGATAAAACACGACGACGTCAACTTCTTCGACGGAGAATTCCCCACGCTTCGGTTTGAGAAAATGACGAAGGAAGAATTCCGCAAAGTTTACGGTGAGGAAAGGTTTAACCGTATAACGGAAAGCGAGGCTGAAAGCATATGAAAAAGAAGCTCTCCGTTGTAGTATTAGTTTGTATAATCTTCTCACTTCTTTATGGTTGTGAAAATCCGAAGTCGAAATATATGCCAAAACATTGTGCTGACAGAGAAAACTATGTCTGGGTTTGCAAAGAACCTTTTGCTTTTATGTTTTTGAGTGAAACATATTCAAACGAAAGCAACGAATACTTTGAAACGTATTTTGAAGAAGAGGAAGGATATTTGTTATCGCTTGCTTCATTCACTCCTCACGGTGACGATGGTTGTTTTCAGAAGCCTTATGCTGCAAGTGAGAAAGATTTGTTTTTCTTTGGACATGCAGATTATCATGAAGACTATTTCAATTTTACGATTACAAGCGATTTCATCAACTTCTTCGACGGAGAGCTTCCGACGCTTCGCTTTGAGAAGATGACGAAAGAAGAGTTTCGAGAAACGTACGGTGAGGAAAGGTTTAACCGTATAACGGAAAGCGAGGCAGAAACAGAGCAGTGAAAACACTGCTCTGTTTTTTATGAATTTAACATATATTCTATTTATTTTTTTGTCATTTTGTGATATGATATATAAAGCGAAAAGTTTTTTGAATTTCGGAAGGGTGATTTACATATGAGAAAAACGAAAATAGTTGCCACGATTGGTCCTGCCAGCGAGAATGCCGCAGTTTTTGAGCAGTTGTGTCTTGCGGGAATCAATGTCGCACGACTTAACTTTTCTCATGGCACTCACGCCGAGCATAAAAAGAAGATTGATATGATAAAAGAGGTTCGTGACAAGCTGGGGCTTCCGATTGCGATAATGCTTGACACAAAGGGACCCGAATACCGCATCGGCACATTTGCTGATGGAAAAATTTCGCTTTCTGACGGCGATACATTTACATTTACAACCGATGATGTTGTCGGAGATAAAAATCGTGTTTCGGTAAATTATGACGGTCTTGCAAACGACCTTTCGGTAGGCGACTCAATCTCCGTAAACAACGGTCTTGTTCTTTTTAAAGTCCGAGAGATTTCGGGAAACAATGTCATCTGTGACGTTATTGCAGGTGGAGAGCTTTCAAACCGCAAAAGTATGAGCTTCCCGGGAAAGGTTCTCAAAAAGACTTTTTTAAGCGAGCAGGATAAAGAGGATATCCTTTTCGGAATTGAGAATGGTATAGACTTTATCGCCGCATCCTTTGTCTCCTCAAAACAGGATGTACTTGATATCAAGAATTTTCTGAATGCCAATGGTGGAGATGATATTGAGGTTATTGCGAAGATTGAAAACCGTTCGGGTGTTGACAATATCGAAGAAATCTGCAAGGTTTGCGAGGGTGTTATGGTAGCGCGAGGCGACCTCGGCGTTGAGGTGCCGTATTCCGAGCTCCCTGCAATCCAGAAGTATCTCATCACGAAATGCCGTCTTCTCGGTAAGCGCGTTATCACAGCGACCGAGATGCTCGAGTCGATGATTCACAATCCGCGCCCGACGCGTGCCGAGATTTCTGACGTTGCAAACGCGGTTTATGACGGCACGAGCGCAGTTATGCTCTCGGGTGAGTCTGCTGCAGGCAAATACCCCGTCGAAACGGTAAAGATAATGAGTGAGATAGTTGAGGAAACCGAGAAGAATATTCACTACGAAAAACGCTTTAAGACGAGCGAGTTTAAGATAAAGAACAAGGTTGATGCGATTTCCCACGCAACCTGCGGTATGGCGATAGACATTGGCGCAAAGGCGATTGTCGTAAGCTCAATGTCGGGTATGACAGTCCGAATGGTCTCGCGCTTCCGTGCCCCGACCGATATCATCGGTATGGCGACGAATAAGGCCGTATGGTATAAGCTTGCGCTCTCGTGGGGCGTTCTCCCGGTACTCAGTGAGCAGTTCAACTCATCCGACGTTCTCTTCTACCACGCAACCCGCGCCGCACGTGAAAATCTTCCCTTGGAAAAGGGCGACCTCATCGTCCTCACGGGTGGAATCATAAACGGCAAGTCGGGAAATACAAACACAATCAAGGTCGAAGAAATATAATAGGGGATGTTAAAAACCTCCAAACTGCGAAAAGGCAAGGGCAAAAATATAAAATATTGCAAGAAGATTGTTTTAATTGCGAAATAGGAAAAGAGCCGATTTATTCGGCTCTTTATTTATAATAATGCCTTTTCGCTTCGCACAAACCTCGCCTCTCGATGTACCGATGTACTACTTCGGGCTCAGTTTGCACGATTTGAAGTTTTTTTCCTATCCCCCGGGATGTTAAAAACCTCGGATAAAACACAAATGGCTATCGGTTTAACCGATAGCCATTATTGTTTTATAAGCGGTTTCTGCCGCTGAAATATCCATATTGCAGGATATTTCAAAGAATCGGACACTTTTTGCGACAGCGTCAAGGGTTTCGAGCATCTTTGCCGCGTTGCCGTTTTCGGGGATATGGACGGCAGGAATGAGACGGGCGAGAACTTCGGATTTTTCCATCTCGCGCACAGAGTTTTCCAACGAACGTTTTATAAAGCAGATGTCACGAAGATGCACCTTTGAATTTTCGTTAATCTCCTCTTTGCCACACCATGGCGTGCCGTATCCGTATGGGAGAGAGTCCATAATTCGTATAAGAGGTTTGTCACCGTTTATTATGCGAAGGCGCTCTCCGAGCAATCTTTGCCAGAGTGCGGCGTGGGTGGATTTTCCCGTTCCGCTTTCTGCGCAAAGGAGAATGCCGTGGCCCTCAACGTCCATAAGCACACCGTGCATTAGAAAAGCGTCAAAGTCTGCGAGCTTTTCGGAGATTTTGCGGTAAATCGCAAGCGTTTCGAGATACTCGCTCGGATAGGGAAAACCGTCGGGTTTTTCACGCTCAATTTCCGCATCTGTTGCAGAAACGGTAAAGATAGAGGGAGCGGACGAAATATAATCTCGGCACATATTGCGGATATATTCGTATTTGTTGTCAATTCCGACAACAACATCGGCAAGGCAAATATTGAACAAGAAATCTCCCCCTTTCTTAAAGTAATTATAACTTTATGCGCCTTTTTTGTCAAGAAAGTGAAATTTTATAAATATTCTTCCAAACGGTGGAAATAGTAAACGGGCATAGCGCTCCAACCGTGGCAAAGGCTTCCTGCTTTTGCGAAGGCATCTGCGCCGTCGGTTTCTTCCCAGAAGGACGTTGCTCCTGCATCAAGCATCTTTTTGTAAACTGTTTCAATCGAGCTGATGACAGACGGCGAATATTTTTCAGCATTTACCGAAAGCAGGGCATCGTATTTGAAACACGCCATGCTCAGCGATATCGGTGTCAGGTCATTATCGTGGCAAAGTATTTCGCAGATACGCCGAGCTTCTGCACCTTGTGCCGCGCCGCACAATACAGCAAGGGAGTTGACGAGCTCGCTGTAATCTTCTTTGTCGAGAAGGTTGCTGTAAAGTCCCGTTTCGGGGTTATAAAACGCTTTTCGGGTTTCAATATTTAAGGTTTTCGCTATTTCTCCGTAAGTGGCAGGGATAGACAAAGCATCGCAGATTGCCTGCATCTTCTGAAGCGTGAGTGAAAGAAGACAGTTGAGAGAAGCCTCCTTGCGGTTCGTTTTGGCCTCTTTATCATAGCCGTTAAGACCTTCTCTCCACTCAAAGAAATTCCAGTAACCCGGCCATTTATCTGATGTAAAGTTAGCGATCAGTCCGTTTTCAATGCGATCGGTAAAGGTTTTTGTCATAGCCTGAAGTTTCGGAAGAATTTCGTGCGCGAGGCTCATGTCGCCTGAATAAATGCCGTATTCATAAACTGCAGAAATATAATGAAGTGTAAAAGACGGAATGGCATAATCAAATGTGGTCGGGATGCAGATGGACAAAAGATTGTCCTCTCGGTTGACCTTGCTCATAAGATACAGATTGTCACGCGGTACAGCATACTCATTGAATGCGTAATATCCGCAAAGCATCTGATTTCGGCCGTCCATGGCATAAAGCCCCTGCTCGCGCCACGGGCAGTCCTCATAATGGTCGTGCAGGCACAGCTCAAGCGTTCTGACGCCTACATCGTAAATCTTTTGATGAAGCGGATTTTTAAATGTTTTCTCAACCTTGCAAAGAGGATACATGCACGGAAGAAGAGAAACAAATCCGATTTCCAAAGGGGCTTCGGAATGTACTTCCAGATAACGGCAACCAAGGCGCCTGAGATAATTTGTATATTCGGTTTCGCCCTCGCCGACCATAACGTCAACCCAGAACTCTCGTCCGCCAATCTCGCGGCGGACAGCACCGTCGTCAATATGTTCGCCGAAGCAGATTGTGAGCTTTTGCCTGCGCGGTGATTTGACCTTGAGGGTAAGATAACCTACCTCTTCGCGACCGAGGTCAAACAGGTAGTAGTTTTTATCTTCTTTGATAAGTTCCGAAGACGCTCTTTCTTTGATAACTGTCTTTTTGATGCTTCGCTTGTATAAAGGCAAATCCTGATCAACGATAACGGAAGGAGCAAAGCCGTCCGTACCATCTGCCATCCACTTATCTTCTTTTGTGCTGTCATAGCCAAAGCTGTAGCCGAGTTGGGGAGTTATTGTGTGACATCGTCCATTCTCAAAACAGAGGCTTTTTCGTGAAAGAGTTTCGGAGTTTGAGCAGGAAATGAGACTACCATCGCAGTCAACCTCAAAGCGAAGCGCCGCCTTACCTGGGTAGTATGTCATCTGCAGTTCATTGCCGTAATACCATACGACAATGGCGATGCGGTTTTTGCCCTTTTTGCAGAATTTCGTGATGTCAATTTCATCATAGACCTTGTAATGGGGAAAGTCGGGATACTGCTCGGAAGCGGCAAAGTTGCCGTTTAAATAAATGGCATAGTTTGAGTCTGCGGAAATCCTGATTGTCATTCTTCCGCTTTCGTATATAAAATCAGAAATAAATTCTCCGTAGGTATCTTTTTGTGCCTCTTTTTCTGTCCATATCCACTTGGATGAAGTGCTCCATTCCATAAGCAAGGCCTCCCGTAAAGTATAGGATGTGTTCATTATATTACATATGGTGAGGTTGTCAATATGTTTTTTCGGGAAAGTGGGAATTTTGCTTAAAATGAAGCATCGCGGCGGCGATGTGATGCATTTGCTTGCAAATGTGATGTTGCTCGTTTCACTCGCAATGATGCGATGTTTGCCAATAACATTAGGCGAAGCCGACATCATTTGCCGTAAGGCAAACATCATTGAAAAAAGCACTTGCATTTGCAAGTGCTTTTTTCTGGTGGACCCGAAGGGGATCGAACCCTCGACCTTACGGATGCGAACCCTACGCTCTCCCAGCTGAGCTACGAGCCCATATATCTTATACAAGAGTCATTATATCAAAGAAGTTTTCTAAAGTAAAGCAAAAAGGAAAAATATTTCTTGCAAAAACCGATAAAAATTGATAAAATATAATGGTATGATTATGTTTAAATGAGGTGTGTATCAGTGAGGCTGAAAAGTCTTGAATTGCAGGGTTTTAAATCCTTCCCTGACAAGACCGTTATTTCCTTTGACGACGGCATTACTGCAATCGTCGGGCCTAACGGCAGCGGAAAATCTAATATTTCTGACGCTGTGCGTTGGGTTCTTGGAGAGCAGTCCACTAAAACCCTTCGCGGCAGTAATATGCAGGACGTCATATTCGCAGGTACGCAGAAGAGGGCGGCTGTCGGCTTTGCCGAGGTTTCGCTCACGATAGATAACTCCGACGGTGTTCTCCCGTGCGATTATAACGAAGTTACGGTTACCCGCCGTCTCTACCGTTCGGGTGAGAGTGAGTACTTTATAAACCGCACATCCGTCCGTCTCCGCGACATAAACGAGATGTTTATGGATACGGGTCTCGGCCGCGACGGTTATTCTATCATCGGCCAGGGCCGTATTGACGAAATTCTCTCTGCAAAGAGCGGAGACCGCCGTGAGATATTCGAAGAGGCGGCAGGTATATCAAAATTCCGCCACCGCAAGGAAGAGTCAGAGAGAAAACTCGCATCAACCGAAGAAAATCTCGTTCGTCTCCGCGACATTCTTGCAGAGGTTGAGGCGCAGGTAGAGCCGCTTCGCATTCAGTCCGAAAAGGCGAAGCAGTACATAAAGATTTTTGATGAACTTCGCGGCCTTGAGGTTACGGTATGGACGGAAAACCTCGCAAAGGCACGCGAGAATGCCCAAAAGTATATAAGCGATTACGAAGTTGTCTGCAGTCAGTTTGGCGCGGCGCAGGCGGCGGTTGAAGAACTTTATGCAGAGGTCGAGAAGCTTGCTGCAGATATGCGCGAGAAGGACGTTGAGGCTGAGGCTCTTCGCGAGGCAGAGCGTGCGACGGAGCTTGCGGCTTCAGAAATTTCAGGTGAAATCGGCGCACTTGAAGCTACAATTGCAAATAACCGACATAACATAGAAAGAATAAGGAACGAAATCAACGACGAGACCATCCGTGCGGATGAGGTCGCGTCGCAGATTGCCGCACGTCGCGAGAGGGTTGAAAAGCTTCTTTCAGAGTGCGAAGAGATAGAAAAGATTATTGCAAAGCTTTCCGAAGAGGCAATCCTTGCGTCTGGTGAGAGCGATGATGCGGAGACAAAGCTTGACAATCTCCGCATATCTGCGCGTCTTGCAGAAGAAGAGATTGCCGAGAGAAAAATTTCCCTTTCCGCAATCGAAGCGGAAATCGCATCTTTTGAAAGCCGTCGCGCGGATATTGAGACTGAACTTGAAACCCGCGAGAGCGAGCTTTCAGAGTCGAAAAAGAAATTTTCAGAGGTAAAACTTGCTTACGAAGAAGCAGAAGAGAAGTGCGATTCTGCTTCGAATATGTTAAACGGCTTTGAACTCAAATCAAAGTCGCGCACGGAGCGTTTTGAGTCGCTTCGCGAGCGCGTTTCAAAGCTTGAGCTTTCGCGTGAAGCGGCAGAGGGAAAACTCCGAATGCTCCGCGAGATGGAGCGCGATATGCAGGGCTATTCTTATGCCGTTAAGAACATTATGAAAGCGAAGAGCGAGAAAACGCTCGGCGGTATTTTCGGAACAGTTTCCCAGCTTATCAGAGTTGAACCAAAATACACCGTTGCGATTGAAACCATTCTCGGCGGCGCTCTTCAGAACGTCATTGTCGAGAGCGAGCGCGATTCAAAAGAGGCGATTGCTTTCCTTAAGCGCACCGACGGCGGACGTGCTACGTTCATGCCGATTGACACGGTTAAGGGAACAGAGCTTGACAAGCGCGACATTGATTCCCAGCCGGGCTTTGTAGGCCTCGCTTCAAACCTTGTTTCATATGACGAAAAGTATGCGCCTGCAGTCCGTTACCTCCTCGGTAAGATTGCAGTTTGCGATAATATAAACAGCGCATCCGCGCTTGCTAAAAAATACGGCTATTCTTTCCGCATAGTTACTCTTGACGGACAGATAATAAATGCAGGAGGAACATACACGGGTGGTAGCGTCAGTAAGACTTCGGGAATTCTTACGAGAACGAACGAAATAAAAAAGCTTGAGGCTGATATTGTAAAGCTTGGGAAGGATATTGAGACTGCAACTGCCGAAAAAGCAGAGGCAGAGCGCGATTATAACGCTCTTATGTACGAGATGGAAGTCTGCCGCAACGACAAGCGTGCCGCAGAAGATATTCTTCTCCGTGCGAAGACCGAAATCGGTCATTTTGAGACACTCCACCTCCACCTTAATGAGCGCATAGATTCTCTCAATGAAGAGCTCACATCCCTTGCTTCGAAGAAGACTCTTGCAGGCAAGGATATTGAAAAGCTTAAAGAAGAGATTTTGGGTATTGAAGAAAAAGTTATCGCTCTTGCAAAGGAAGAGGAAGAACTCGTTTCTGGAAACACTCGTCTTGCAGCGCATAAGACAGAGCTTGCTGACAAGATGAATGAGAGCCAGATAGAGCTTGCTTCGAAGCGCGCAGAAAAGGAAGAGGCAGAGCGTGCTCTCGAGGAAATTGAGGCACTTTCAAACGCTATGGAAGGCGATCGCGATGCAAAAGAGCAAGCGATTGCCGAATACGAAGCGGCGATTGTCGAGGTTGAAAAGCAGATTGCGGAGAAGCGTTCTGCGATGGACGGAAAGCGCGAAGAGCTTAATTCTCTCTCTGAAAAGCTTTCTGCAATTGCGGAAGAAAAGCTTTCGATTGAAGCTCTCCGAACACGCAAGGATAAGGAAAGCAAAGAGAAAAACGAGGATATCTTAAAGCTCGAGCGTGAGCGCTCACGCCTTGAAATGAAAAAAGATTCTGCCACACGTGAAGAGCAGCAGATTACCGAAAAACTCTGGGAATCCTACGAGCTTACGCTCGGCACGGCAGAGAAATATCTTATCGAGATAGAGTCTATGGGCGAGGCGACACGCCGTATCAGCGAGCTTAAGAGTGCGAAGAAGAAGCTTGGTGATGTAAACGTAAACTCGATTGAGGAATACGAACAGGTTTCCGAGCGTTACGAGTTCCTTTCAAAGCAGTGCGGCGACCTCGAAACCGCAAAGACAGAGCTTCTTAAGATGATCGGCGAAATCACAAGCGAGATGCAGACAATTTTTGCCGAGCAGTTTAAGATAATAAACAAAAACTTCGGCGAAACCTTTACTGAGATTTTCGGCGGCGGTAGTGCAGAGCTTGTCCTTGAGGACGGCGATGACATTCTTTCCTGCGGCATTGAAATCAAGGTCCAGCCGCCGGGAAAAACACTTAAGACAATTACTCTTCTCTCCGGTGGTGAGCGTGCGTTTGTTGCAATCGCGCTTTACTTTGCGATTATGAAGGTGCGCCCAACCCCATTCTGCGTGCTCGACGAAATCGAAGCAGCACTTGACGATGTAAACGTTGTGAGATATGCAGATTATCTACGCCGTCTTTCAAAGACAACGCAGTTCATCGTTATCACGCACCGTCGCGGTACTATGGAAGAGGCTGATATGCTCTATGGCGTAACAATGCAGGAGAAGGGTATCTCGAGAATGCTTGCAATAAGCATTGCCGAGGTAGAAAAGTCAACAGGCGTAAAACTCAACTGAGAGGTAAAATAAAACAATGGGCTTTTTTGACAAAATACGCAAAGGTCTTGCGAAAACGAGAGACTCTGTCGGCGCAAGTATCGGCAAGATAATAAAAAGTTTTTCCTCAGACCGTGAGGAGATGCTCGAGGAGCTTGAAGAAACGCTCATAATGGCAGACCTTGGCGTTTCCACCGCAATGAAGATTTGCGAAGAACTCCGTGAGAGAGTAAAAGAAAATAAGGTTTATGAGAATGACGAGATTATGGCAGAGCTTAAGTCAATCATTTTAGACATTCTCAAAAAGAACGAAAAGCCGTCCTCGGCTGATAAAAAAGTTATCCTCATTATCGGTGTAAACGGCGTCGGCAAGACGACGTCAATCGGTAAGCTTGCGGCAAAGTTCAAGGCCGAGGGCAAGAGCGTAATCCTCGCGGCAGGCGATACGTTCCGTGCGGCGGCAGGCGAACAGCTCGATGTATGGGCAAAACGTTCGGGCGCTGAAATCGTCCGTCACGGTGAGGGTGCAGACCCTGCGGCAGTTGTTTTTGATGCGGCAAACGCCGCCCGTGCGAGAAAGACCGACGTTCTCATATGCGATACGGCAGGAAGACTTCACAACAATCAGAACCTCATGAATGAGCTTGCAAAGATTCGTCGTGTGCTTGAGCGTGAGCTTCCTGACTCTGAAATTGAGTCATACCTCGTGCTTGACGCCACAACAGGGCAGAACGCTCTTATCCAAGCGAAGAAGTTTGACGAGGTTTCAAAGCTTTCGGGAATAATCCTCACAAAGCTTGACGGTACAGCAAAGGGCGGCATCGTAATCTCCATTGCGGACGAAATGAACCTTCCAATAAAATATATCGGCGTCGGTGAGCAGATAGACGACCTAATGGAGTTTGATTCGGAATCTTTCGTAAACGCTTTGTTTGAATAGGTGATATATAAATGAAGTTTATTATTGCAACAAATAATAAAAAGAAACTCCGCGAGCTTTCAGCAATACTCGGAACTCTTGGCGTCGAGGCAGTTTCGCTTGCAGAGGCAGGAGTTGAGTCTGACGTTGAAGAAACGGGGACGACTTTTGAAGAAAACTCACGTCTCAAGGCGGTTGCCGCTATGGAAAAGTCGGGTCTTCCCGCGATAGCGGACGATTCAGGCCTCGAGGTTGATGCGCTGGGTGGAGAGCCGGGTATATATTCTGCACGTTACGGCGGAGACCTCTGCGCTGACGATAAGGAGAGATATGAATATCTTCTCAAGAATATGGAGAATGTACCTGACGGAAAGAGAACAGCGCGCTTTGTCTCGGTAATCACCTGCACTTTCCCCGACGGTCGCGAGGTAGTTGCGAGGGGAGAGATAGAAGGTGAAATCCTCCGTGCTCCTGTAGGAGACGGCGGCTTCGGATACGATCCGATTTTCTTCGTGCCATCCGAGAATATGACGACTGCAGAGATGTCTGCCGAGCGAAAGAATGAAATTTCGCACCGCGCACGTTCACTGCAGATTATGTCAAAAAAGCTTAAGGAAATTTTATAAAATGCGTATAGGTATCATCGGTGGGACATTCAACCCTCCGCATATGGGACATATAAACGCGGCACGTGCTGCGAGGAAAGAGCTTTCGCTCTCTCGTCTTATCTTCATACCGTCAGCCGTTCCTCCGCACAAGCAGATGGCAGAAGCTTCGGCAACACCCGAGCAGAGACTTTTCATGACGCGACTTGCGGCAGAAGAACTTGGTGCCGAGGTGAGTGATATAGAAATTGCACGCGGTGGGACAAGCTATACGGTGGATACTCTTCGTGAACTTCGCGAGAAAAATCCCACGGATGAGCTGTGGTTTATTATGGGAACAGATATGTTCCTGACAATAGAAAAGTGGCGTGAGCCGGAAGAAATTATGCGTCTTGCGCGCCTTGCCGTTGCGCCGAGAAATGATGCCGACCGTGATTCTCTTGTAAGTCATGCGGAACATCTCAAGGCGAAATACGGAGCCGAGAGCTTTGTTATGAAAACGGCGGCACTTGAGATTTCCTCAACGGAAATCAGAAATGCGATAAATAACAAAACCTCATCGGAATATCTTCCGAAGTCGGTTTATGAGTATATAAAGCAAAATGATCTTTATATTTAGGGAGCGATTATTTTGGATGAAGCGAAGATAATTGAAAAGGTGCGCGCATCCATGAGTGAAAAGCGTTTTCGTCATACAGAAGGCTGTGTTAAAATGGCAGAGGCTCTTGCGAGAAAATATGGTGAGGACGTTTCTCTTGCACGCCGCGCGGCGTATCTTCATGATATAACAAAAGAGATGTCGCATCAACGGCAGTTGAAAATGGCAGATGAATTTGGTATTATATTAACCGATATTCAAAAAAGCGAAAAGATTATCCACGCATTTACGGGGGCCATTGTCGCAGAACATGAGTTTGGCGAGGGTGATGCAGTATGCGGAGCTGTCCGCTGGCACACTACGGCACGTGAGGGAATGACCGGACTTGAAAAAATTATCTGGATTTCGGACCTCACTGAGGAAAACCGCACATTCCCCGGAGTTGAAAAAATAAGAAAGCTTGCATTTGAGAATATAGATGATGCTCTTATTTGCGGATTTGATGCCACACTCTCACATCTGATTGAGACAGGCAGTGAGGTGGATATCAATATGGTGCAGGCAAGGAATTTTGAAATCAAGGCAAAGAAAGGAAAAAGCTTAGCGAAATGAAAAGCGTAAAGAAAAGCGATAAGGCAAAGTATATTATTGCTATAATTCTTGTGATTGCGGCACTTCTGATGATTATCGCCGCGGTGACGCTCGATTGGGTAAGCCCCCCTGAACTCACAGACAATCCCACTGACGATGTGGTACAGACAATGAGTTCCGACCGTCGCGAAAATTTCTTCACCGTACTCGTTGTGGGAATTGACGCGGCAAGCAACAGTACTGATACGATAATGCTTGCAGCATTTGATATTGAAAATAAAAAGATGAACATAATGAGTATCCCGCGTGATACGATAACAAACAGCACCAGAAAGGTCAAGAAAATCAACGCGGCATATATAAGCAATCACAAGGACATTACGGCGCTGATGGATGAGGTGGAGAGCGTTACGGGTGTTTACCCGGATAAATACGCGCTTGTCACGGTTGACAGCTTCTCCGAGATAATAGACGAAATCGGCGGCATTGAGTTTGACGTTCCGTTCAATATGATATACAACGACCCGACGCAGGACCTTAAGATAAACATCAAAAAAGGCTATCAGACACTTTACGGGCATGATGCAATGGGGCTTATGAGATACCGCGCGACTTATGCCGAGGGCGATATCGGAAGAATAAAGATGCAGCAGGCATTTGTCGGCGCAGTTATGGATAAGATGATGACGGCGTCAACCATTCCGAAAATCCCTGAAATTGCGCAGATTATATTTGACAATGTGGAAACAGACCTGACACTCGGCAATGAGGTCTGGATCGGCAAGGAACTTGTCACATTAAACCGTGAAGAGGATATATTTATGACAACTCTCCCGGGAGTAGCAGGAAGCTATGACGGCCTTTCGTACTATTTCCCGAACGAGGAAGAAGTCCTTGGCATTGTAAATGAGAAGTTCAATCCGTATATGGACCCGATAGAAAAGCTTGATTTATTTAAGAGGTGAGACAAATGGAGAATACACAGTTTATAAAAGAAGTGGTAAAGACACTTGATGACAAAATCGCCGCAGATATTAAGGTGCTCAGAATTGAAGAGATTACAACTCTTGCCGAGTACTTCATAATCTGCACCGGTACATCAAACACCCACGTAAACGCACTTCGCGATGCGGTTGACTTCAAACTTTCGTCAAACGGTATTGAGCCGCACCACGTTGAAGGTCATAGTGGCGCATGGGTGCTTATGGACTACGGCAGTGTCGTAATCCACATCTTTACGGACGAGGGCAGAAATTTCTATCAGCTCGATAAGGTATGGGCAGATGCAAGCTCAATACCCGTCGACGAGATTTTGGGATAAGGAGAGGCTACGATGAAATACGATTTTAGTTCTATTGAAAAGAAATGGCAAAAGAGATGGGAAGACGAAAAAGCTTTCCATGCAGAAAATGGCGGCGACAAGGAGAAGTTCTACGCTCTCGTAGAGTTCCCGTATCCGTCAGGTAACGGTCTCCACGTAGGTCACGCACGTCCGTACACCGCTCTCGACGTTATTTCGAGAAAGCGCCGTATGGACGGCTACAACGTTCTCTTCCCGATGGGATGGGACGCATTCGGTCTTCCTACCGAAAACTTTGCTATTCAGCATAAGATTCATCCGCGTGAAGTAACAAAGAAGAATGTCGCATTCTTCAAGTCTCAGCTTACCTCGCTCGGTTACTCTATCGACTGGGATCGCGAGATTAACACAACTGACCCCGCATATTTCAAGTGGACACAGTGGATTTTCTTAAAGCTCTTCGAGAAGGGACTTGCATATAAGACACAGATGCCTGTTAACTGGTGTACTTCCTGCAAGTGCGTTCTTGCAAACGAAGAGGTTGTAAACGGCGTTTGCGAGCGTTGCGGCAGTGAAGTTGTACGTAAGGAAAAGAGCCAGTGGATGCTCAAGATTACAGAGTATGCAGAGCGTCTTATAGCCGACCTTGACGATGTCGATTTTATCGAGCGCGTAAAGATTCAGCAGAAGAACTGGATAGGTAAGTCCACGGGTGCAGAAGTCAAGTTTGAAACAACCGCAAACGATACTCTTACAGTCTATACAACTCGTCCTGACACTCTCTTCGGTGCTACATATATGGTTATTTCGCCTGAGCATCCGTATGTTGAGAAATGGAAGGACCTTATCTCAAACTACGACGAGGTGAAAGCATACGTCGAAACTTCTGCGAAGAAGTCTGACTTTGAACGCACAGAGCTTGCGAAAGACAAGACGGGTGCTCGCCTTATGGGTGTAAACGCAATCAACCCCGTAAACGGAAAAGAAATTCCGATATTCATTTCTGACTATGTCCTTATGTCCTACGGTACGGGTGCAATCATGGCAGTTCCTGCTCATGACACACGCGACTGGGATTTTGCAAAGAAGTTTGACCTTCCGATAATCGAAGTCGTCGCAGGCGGAGATGTCGAGAATGAAGCATTCACAGACGTTGAAACAGGAAAGATGGTGAACTCTGACTTCCTCAACGGTCTCGAAGTAGCAGATGCAAAGAAGAAGATTGTCGAATTCCTCGCAGAAAAGGGAATCGGCACACCGAAGACGAATTATAAGCTCCGCGACTGGGTATTCTCCCGTCAGCGTTACTGGGGTGAGCCGATTCCGCTCGTTTACTGCCCGGTTTGCGGATGGGTTCCCGTTCCTGAACATGAGCTTCCGCTTGAGCTTCCGGATGTAGAATCCTACGAGCCGACAGACAACGGCGAAAGCCCGATTGCAAATATCACAGACTGGGTAAATACAACTTGCCCGAAGTGCGGCGCGCCTGCAAAGCGCGAGACAGATACAATGCCGCAGTGGGCAGGCTCGAGCTGGTACTTCCTCCGCTATATGGATCCGCATTGCGATACAGCTCTTGCTTCAAAAGAAGCGCTTGAGTACTGGGCACCTGTTGACTGGTACAACGGCGGTATGGAGCATACAACTCTCCACCTTCTCTACTCACGCTTCTGGCATAAGTTCCTCTATGATATCGGCGTAGTTCCGACAAAGGAGCCGTATGCAAAGCGCACAAGCCACGGTATGATTCTCGGTGAGAACGGCGAGAAGATGTCGAAGTCCCGCGGTAACGTCATCAATCCGAACGACATTATCGACCAGTACGGTGCAGACACAATGCGTCTCTATATCATGTACATCGGCGACTTTGAAAAGGTTGCTTCCTGGGACAGCCAGGCTGTTCGCGGATGCAAGCGCTTCCTCGATCGTGTATGGAATCTTGCTGAGGGCGCTGCAGACTCCGAGGAGATTACTGCAAAGAACGAAGCATCAATTCACAAGACAATCAAAAAGGTCGGAGACGACATCGAGAATATGAAGTTTAACACCGCGATTGCCGCTATGATGGCTCTCATCAACGAGCTTTCTGCAAATGGCACAACGCGCGGCGAGATGAAGATTCTTCTTGCTCTCCTCAATCCGTTTGCTCCGCACCTCACTGAAGAGCTCTGGGAGTCTTACGGCGAAAAGTCGCTTCTCTCACTTTCTGCTTGGCCGAAGTTTGACGAGAGCAAGACTCGTGCAAGTGAGGTTGAGATTGCAGTTCAGGTTTGCGGCAAGATAAAGAGCCGTATTACAGTTCCGGCTGACCTTTCAGACGATGAGGTTGTAGCTCTTGCATGTAAGGAAGAAAAGGTTGCAGAAGCACTTGAGGCAGGCAAGCTCGTCAAGAGCATTGTTGTCAAAAACAGGCTGGTAAACCTCATTATTAAATAAAAAAATCAAGTTTACGAATAATTTAAAATTATTCTTGTTGACATTGGGCGAGTTTTTTATTATAATAGTAACGTTAATATTTATTTTTTGTACTGATCGCGGAGGGAGGGATAACAATGTCAGAAATCCGTATAAAGGAAAACGAGTCTTTGGAGAGTGCTCTCAAAAGATTCAAGCGTTCCTGCGCAAAGTCAGGCGTTCTCTCCGAACTGCGTAAGCGAGAGCATTATGAAAGCCCGAGCGTAAAGCGCCGTAAGAAGAGCGAAGCCGCACGCGCAAAGAAAAAGAGATATTAAAAACTAAAAACTGCAAGGCAAATTGCCTTGCAGTTTTTGTTTTGTTATAAGCCTTCCCCTTGAGGTAGTGTAGCGAAGCGGAATGTCGGCGAGGGAGTGAATGACGGTCTGGGAGACCGTCAGAGCCGAGCCGTGGCCGAGCCGCAGCGAGACAGGTGGGTTTTGCAAAGCAAAACTCGGGTGAGGTGGAAATGGGAGTGAAAACATCATTTTTTCATTCTGCAATTATCTCAAAAAGCTCGTTTAATCTGTCATACCGTCCGAGGAGATATAGATATCCCCAGAGAGCCTCGAAAGCAGTTGCCGCATGGTATGTGGCATA
>JAZQSI010000080.1:0-13304 GCA_045629985.1 Eubacteriales bacterium | reverse complement strand
GGCGACGTAATCCTCTTCAGATTCAATGTTTAAATTTTAAATTGTATATAAGATGCACCTTCGGGCTAAAATATGCTCGGAGGTGCTTTTATTTTGAGAAAGTATGCAGGATTTTTAAGTAAAGTCGCAAAGTACGGCTTTTACATAATCCTGTTCCTGTGCATATCTGCAATAGGAATTTCGGGTTATGTAATGTATGTTGCAAACAACACGGCGAAAAATGTTCGGGAAGAGGCGGAGAGCGGAAACTCGATTGAAATTCCGTTCCCGACGGACTACCGGTCCGTGTATAACCCTGCGGAGATTTTAGAGGAAACGCAAAAGGTAATCAATGAGACGGAGATTCCGAAGCCGCAGGAAGAAGTGAAAAAAGAAGAGAAGAAAGAGATAAAGGAAGAAAAAACGCCGCCGAAGAGCGAAAAGGTCGTCTATACCATGGCTCTTTCGGGCTCTGTCAGCGTTCCGTTTTCGGGTGAAGAACTCATAAAGAGCAAGACCATGGACGATTGGCGGATTCACGAGGGCGTTGACATAAAGGGAGAGCAAGGGAAAGAAGTGCTCGCAATTGCAGATGGAGTGGTTGAAGCGGTCGAGAACGACACAATGCTCGGAAACACCGTAAAAATTTCTCATACAAACGGGCTTAGGAGCATTTATGCAAACCTTTCAGATGAAATAAAGGTGAAGAAAGGTGCGAGTGTAAAAGCGGGCGATGTCGTCGGAAGCGTTGGAGCGAGCGCGATTTCGGAGTGCATGGAGGAGCCGCATCTCCACCTTGAGGTCATCGCTGACGGCAAGCATATAGACCCGCTTTCTCTGTTTCCGGCGGGCGAGGAATGACAAAAAAGTTGTCAAAAAGTTGTCAAGAAATATATTAAATTTGTGATATAATACAGACAATGCCGCAAGTGCACACAAGATTTTTGTGTGCACTTTTTGTTTTTCAGAGAGGAGGTGGCGAAATGACAAAAAAGCAAAATTCAATAAAGGCAGAGCTTCTTAAAATTGTGCGCAAGAAGATATCTGCAGAGTATCTCGAAAAAGTGGGGCTTTCAGATCTTGCAAAAAAAAGGCCGAGCATTCTTGAGGCGCTTGCGCTTGCTCAGGTAAAAAAAGGTCTTGAAGGAGAACTTAAGGCGGCCATGTTTATTGAAGAGCTTCTTGATGATACAGAGACGGACTGTGCGCGTCCGTATGACGTAGTCGTCAAGGTAGTCGGCGAAGAAAATGGAAATTAAAATAACAAAGAGGCAGAGCGAGTTCATAAATGCAACGGCAGGTGAGGTGCTTTTCGGCGGCGCGGCAGGCGGCGGGAAGTCATACGGTCAGCTTGTCGATGCGCTTCTGTTTGCGCTCAAATACGCAGGCTCAAAACAGCTCGTTTTGCGACGAACGCTCCCCGAACTTGAAAAGTCGCTTGTGCGCGCGGCTCTTTCAATTTACCCACGTGAGTTGTTTACATACAAAAGCGCAAAACACGAGGGCGTTTTCAAAAACGGCTCGGTGATTGACTTCGGTTATTGTGATGCGGAAAACGATGTTTACCGTTATCAGTCGGCAGAGTATGACGTTATACGGTTTGATGAGCTCACTCACTTTACCGAGCAGATGTATGTCTATCTCATATCGCGAGTGCGAGGAGCAAATTCTTTTCCGAAACAGATAAAAAGCTCGACAAACCCTGGAGGGATAGGACACGGTTGGGTAAAATCAAGGTTCATAGACATAGGTAAGCCAAACGTTGAACATCTCGGAAGAATTTTCATTCCGTCAAGAGTTACCGATAATACTTTTCTTATGAAGGCAGACCCGGGTTATGCGGAGAGACTTAAAAAACTTTCCCCAAAAGACCGCGAGGCACTGCTTAATGGAAACTGGGACATTTTTGACGGACAGTATTTTACCGAGTGGAACCGCGATATTCACGTAATCGAGCCGTTCGTTATTCCAAAGGATTGGAGAAGATATTTTGTTATGGACTACGGTCTTGATATGCTTGCAGGGTACTGGATTGCCGTTGATATGTACGGGCGCGCGTACGTTTACAAAGAAATATACGAAAGCGGGCTAATCATATCAGCGGCGGCATCAAGGATACGTGCGCTGTCTGAAGAAAAGGTATATGCAAGCATTGCGCCTCCCGACCTCTGGAACAGAAGGCAGGACACGGGCAAAAGCGCGGCGGAGATTTTTGCCGAAAACGGAATAGGGCTGATTGCGGCGCAGAATGACCGCGTGCAGGGGTGGTACAACCTCAAAGAATGGCTGCGGCCGTGCAAGGACGAAACAGGCGCGACTGTTGCACCGCTTCGGATATTCTCAAACTGCTTAAACCTTATAAGGACACTTCCGAGCGTTGCGGTGGATGCGAAGAATCCGAATGACGTTGCCCGTGAGCCGCACGAGCTGACACACGCACCCGATGCCATCAGATACTTTGTAGCAGGCAGACCGTGTCCTGCGGCGGCGGTAATAATCCCCGATGATGACGTTCCCGAATACGACCAACAGTTAGACGATTTTTTGAATTATGGAGGTTAACGACATGACGAGTAAAAACTATAAGGGCGGTATTATATATAAAATACCGAAGAAGGAAGAGCTTGAGCGCATCGGATACTATTACGGAAAGAATGGCATCGAGGATGTCAAGAGCGCAAAGGCAAACCTTAAAAAGAAGTTTGGGCGCGAGCCTGACATTATCATGAACGCAGAACTGTACAACACAACCACACGCAAGCCCGCAAGCGACGTCGTAGCGGGAGGAGTTGTGCATCGTCTGACGGAAGGCTATGGCTTTGCGTTCCCTGATAACAAGGACGTTGTATTTTCTTATAAAAACAACGTGAACGCTCCTGACTATATCGGAGGATACCCGACACTTATCCGCAACGGTAAAGAGGAAAATCAGAACCCTGCAGGCATTACGGGCAAGAGAGGAAGAACGGCGCTCGGTCTTGGTGGCGATAACCTTTTTGTCATGCTTATTCCTGATAACACAGGCGCAACGCTCGGAGAGATAAGACGAGAGTTTGTCAAAATCGGTGCAGAACACGCAATCAACCTTGACGGCGGTGGAAGTACACAATATTACGCACCGATGGGGAATTATCTTTCGGGGCGCAAGGTAAGAGGCTTTATATACATATACCTCAAAAAGGAGAAAAAGAAAGAGGATGTCCGCACGGTTAAAGTCACAGGACAGCTTCGTGTAAGAAGCGGCCCCGGATACGGATATCCGCGCATTGACCTTTTAAACAACGGCGACAAAGTGACGGTAACACAGACTGCGGGAGCATGGTGCAAGATTGGCGAGGGACGATGGGTGCACAAATCGTACCTCAAAAAATAAGGAGGAAAGAAAGATGAACATTATAAAGGACTTTATTCCCGAGGGAAGCAAAAACAGACCGCAGGAAGCAAACACAAAGAAGTATATCACCATTCACGACACGGCGAATGTCGAGTATGGCGCAAACGCGGAAGCTCACGCAAAGTACATCAAGACCATTGAAGACCTTACCAGTTGGCATTACACGGTAGATGACAAGGGGGCATATCAGCATATCCCTGATGACGAAAAGAGCTACCACACGTCCGATAAGTTCGCAAACGAGAATTCCATTGCAATCGAGATTTGCGTAAATGAGGACGGCGATTTTGAAAAGACATTCGACAACGCCGTTGAGATTACAATGGAGCTTATGGAAAAGTACAACATACCTGCGGAGAACGTTGTCACACACAACCATTGGACAGGTAAAGAATGCCCGGCATCGCTCCTCGGTGACGGATGGCTTGAGTTTAAGGCGATTATAACTCCCGAAGAAGAAGCGGGAGAAGATGCTGAACCTCCGGCAGATCCGAAAGAGCAGTCGCGCTGGAAGAGCATCCCCCTCTGGACGGCAATCATCGCAATTCTCTATATTATGTTCAGCCCGAAAATTTCCGAGTGGACGGGATTTGAAATGCCTGCATGGGGTGAGGTTGCGACATACGTCATGGCCGCGCTCGCAGCAATATTCGGCGTTGCGAACAATCCGACCAACGGCAAAGGATTTTAGGAGGTGCGGGAAATGGCATTTTCAAAAGATGATGTAATCGAGTTGATAACGATTTTTGATGCGTACTACGTGAGGAAGTCAGACTGCGCCGAGACGCAGGCGGCAAACAACAGCAGATTTGCATCAGATGATAAAAAAATAGACATCTTGGCGCAGAGACTTGAACGCCTCGAGGGAATTTTCAAAATCATTGCAACGGGTACGATAGGAACGCTTATAACAAGTTTAATAAATTTAATTCCGAGATGAGGTGTTTTATGTGAATTGCGATAAGTGCAAAAGTGATATGGCGCAGATTCCGTATATCGAGCACAAGAAAAGGCTGTTCAAGTTTTACCAGAAAGTGCGTGTTATGCGAACAATGCTCATAGCGACAAATGCAATATGGTTCTCGGTCGTGGTCGCTTTGGTCGCATGGATGATGACGAGGTGACGGCATGTACAGAGATGAAGACCGACTGGACAGGCATCCGCGCGAGTTCTGGGAATGGGCAATAGAACAATATGTGTTTGATGAGGTTGCCAGGTACTCAATCAAGAGAAATTTTCTTGACTATATACCGTACGAGACAATAGCAGAGGAACTCGGAGTTTCGCGGACAACGGTATATGAAAAAATTCGCAAATACGCACCGAAACTTTTCAAAAAAGTCGATTGATAAAAATTTGATACGAATCTTATAAAAATTGAGGTTTTTCCTTTCTCGTGGAAAAGCCTCATTTTTTTTATACTTAAATTACAAACAAGGTCGCGACTTGATTTGAAAAAAACATTAAAAGAAAGAGGTGTAAAACTATGGAGTATGAAAACCATTATGCAAGCAAGGGTGTAGCAGGCACAGCGCTTGGATTTGGTATCGGAGGTGCAGCGCTTGGGCTTCTCAATGGCAACGGTTTAAGAGGTTTGTTTGGCAACAACTGCAACAGCGGATGTTCTGAAGACCACGCAGTAAACCGTTACGAGCTTGGTTTGCAGCAGGAGATTGCGGCTAAAGACAGCAAGATTAGCTTGCTTGAATCTAACATCTATGTAGATTCTAAAATTGCAGATGTGTATGAAAGACTTAACACCAAAATTGGTGGACTTGAAGCACAGATGTGTCAGCAGGCTGTTGTTAATGCACAGATTACAGCAAATATTTCTTGCATGCAAAACACAATCAATACGCTTCAGGGACTTACGAAGACAGTTATTCCGATTACTTCGGTATGTCCTGAACCGATGCCGCAGTACAACTCATGGACTGCGCCCACCGCAGCAGCGGGAGCATAACAAAAAGGGGGGCGGTGAAAACCGCCCTTTCTTTATTATAAGGAGGAAATAAAATGAAACATCCATTTGAAAAAGTTATAGAAGGTATCGCACAGTACATCAATACGCACCTGTACGCAAAAATGAACGACTGGCAGGAGTTTATAGCAAGAGTTTTCATCGGAAGATTCTTTGAAAATACGGAAGCAATGAAATCATCCCTTATCAACAACGGATTTATCAGAACGTTTGGTGTAATCGATTCAGAGGGGAATATCGAGGTCGTTCAGCTTGCAAAGGATATGAAGCGGGAGATTGCCCGAAAAGGTCAGCTTTCGTTTGATATTCCGATGTTCGGCAAGATGACTTTCACTCCCGATGATGTCAACGAGCTTTTCCGCATAATCACAAACGAGGAGTTGTCGAACTATGAGAACTATTAAAAAGTATGTGCATCGCATCGAGGAAGAGCTTGAGGATGCGAAGGAATACGCGGAGGACTATGTCGAGCAGAAGGTCAAGGGGAATATGGCGATGGCAAATAAATATAAAGAAATGTCAAACGACGAGCTCAAGCACGCAGGATACATCCACGAGTTCGCGGTAAAAGAAATAGAGGATATTTCAAAAGTTTATACCGCCCCGGTGGAAATGATGGAAAAGTGGGAAAAGGAACACAAGACATTCATCGAACAAACTGCGTGGATAAGACAGATGCTTGCGATGTAAAAAAATAGACGTGTAGTCAATAATTAGTCAAAAGTCTTGAAACGTAAGTATATGGCTAAAATTAACAGCTTCAAGTCCTGTTACCCGCACCAAATGAGAAAACCGCTTAAACACTGCAAAATATAGTGTTCAAGCGGTTTTCAGCACTTTGTTAAACTTTCCCGAATCTTCCCAATTGTGCCATTTTGTACCGAAGTATGTAGTCAAAAGTTAGTCAAAAAGGGTAAAAAATTTAGAAGGAAAAGTTGTTTAATTTTTCGGCGGTTTGCTTTTTACGCTTGTCACGGATGTGGGTGTAAATGTCTTGCGTCGTTTTTATATCTCTGTGCCCCATTAAATCTTGCGCATCCTTCAAGTCGATGCCGGCCTCAAATAACATAGTGCAAAAAGCGTGTCGAAGCTGATGCGCAGTTATGTTTGTTCCGTGAGAGCGTTGCCAACGCCGCCAATGTCCGTCAAACTCTCTTTTCGTCATATAGCCGCCGTCGCTTCCGCAAAAAAGATGTCCCTTCTGAGTGCGGTCAAGTTTATCGGCAACGCGATCAAGGAGAATAACCGTTCTTGTTCCGGCTTCGGTTTTGGTTCTGTTTTCAAGTACAGGTTTGTTGTGGTCAAAAACGATGTGTTTATTAATCGTGATAAGCTTGTTCTCAAAATCGATATCCGAATAATCAAGGGCAAGGGCCTCTGACTTTCGCAAGCCCGTATTAAGGAGAAAATAGGGGAGAAAATCAAGCCCTGTATAATTTGAGGAAACGAGGGCAATTTCCTCGTCTGACGGAATTTTGCGCGAGCTTTTTGGCAAATCTCTCGGAAGCTCAATTCTTAACGTGGGATTGTGAGAAAGGTTTTTCTCAATTTCAGCATAAGCATAAATGGCGTTGAGGATGCTTTTTGCGGTAAGGACTGTTTTATTGGAAAATCCTTGCTTTGCAAGCTTGTTCAGATAGCGGCTGATGTCGGACGGCATAATGCTTTCCATATACATCTTACCAAAATAAGAAACTATTTTATTATAAGAGGCGCGTGTTGATTTTCGGAAGTTAATCTCGCCTATTCTCTCGCGGTACTCTGTTTCCCATTCATCGGCAACTCGGGAGAAAAGGTAAGAGTTTCTTTCTTCGGTATTAAGCCTCAATATCTGATCGTTAAAATCTTTAACAGCAAGTCGCTCGGAGCTTGCGGAGCTGAACAGATATTTATACTTTCCGTTCGGGAGCTTGACGCGCTTCTGGAAGCGGCCGTCGGGGCGTCGTTTCATAAAAAAACATCCTTTCTCATAAGTTTGACAAAAAAAGAAAGGATGAGTTATAATATAGATGTCATCATTCTTACAACATGTCCTTTCGTGTTGTATGCGCGGTATTCCTCTACCGCACACAAACCGACCGTTTACCGACGGTCGGTTTTTTTATTTTAATGTATTGCGTTTATGAGTGAGATAGCGAGGACGACGGTTGATACAACGAGAACAAACACGATGCCGAGGAGAAGGAAAGAGAGACCGAAAAGCTTGACTAACCACTTATCTTTTGTTAATTTGTCCTGTTTCAGTTCCGCAACAACTTCGCGGTACGTTGCACAGGCGACACACTTCTCATGCTCTGTCGGCTCTTTTGCGATATGCTCGTGAACCTCTTCGAGCGCAGACTTGATTTCTTCCGTCTGTTCCTGCGGTAGCTCTTCGGCATTCTCGATAACCTCGAGCACATCTTCAATCTTTTTCTTCGCTTCCTCTTTTTCTGGTGAATAATTCAAAAGGTCGTCTATCGAACCGCCGTTATATGGTTTAAGTAACATACGCAACGTTTCAACGCCCATATCCTTTGCATCGCCATTCAGAGCGCGTGTTATAGTGCTCTTGGATATGCCTGAAACTTTCGACCACGAATCAGCGGACGGTATGCGGTAGCGTTCCTTAAACTCGTTTAATTCTTTTGTAAACATTGTAAGCTCCTTTGAGGTATAGAATATTGACCGCGTTGTTGCGGGTGAGAATCTTGCGTCTGCCGTTTCCGTGGGTTAGAATAAAATCAAAGAAAGCCCCGTTGGAAAGAACAGGAGATGTTGAAAAATGGAAAAGGGTAAGAAAACAAAAAACGATGAAACAATAGAAATGGAAATGCTGCGCTTTGAGATTCGAGACCTACTCGCGGAGACAGAAGATATAGACCTTCTGCGAATCATATACATAACAATGCTCAAGTGCAGATGAGGCATTACAGAACAAGGGCGGAATTTGCTTCTGCTCTTGTTTGCTTCAAAATGAAATCGACTTTAGAACGTATGCCGTCGATGTGTTCCATTTATATAAAGGCGTTTGACTTAGATCTATTTGCATTTTTAAAAAAGGATGATAAGCTTTTTTTGAAAGTGGAGGGCAATCGTAATAAAAAACCCTGTACAACTCATTTTTTTCGTTTTTATTGTATATATGAGCTAAACAATAACGCTCCAGCTCGGTCGCGCGATCTTCGGCACTCTTGTCGCCAAACAACGTTTTGGCGCGAGTTTTATAAAAGCCGCCGTCGACTAAAATTGCGGTCTTAACCATAGAAAAAACCTCCGTTCGAAATAAAAAAAGTCCATAGGGTCGGCAACTTTCTTATGGTTGAAAGTGCTTACTGCTATGGACAAATAAGCTGTATTGACCTACCTTGTGAGGACAATACCATTATACCATATGCAGAATAAATGTAAATATGCAAAATTAACAAAAGTGAAGAATGAAAATTGTTGAAAAAATATAAAAATTGCTCAAGAGCAGATGAAAAGTCTTTGCGGCGGAGCGGGAGACCGAGGCAAAGTCGGGAACCCCCACCGATGAAGTCGCGGAACGTCTCGACCGCCTTAAGGGAATAAAGGGTGATATCGGAAACGGTATCACTCTTTTTTATTTTTTATAAAAGAATATAATTTCTTTAAAAGCCTAACAAAAAAATCAATGATAGGTTTGATAATCAAAACATAAATACACGCAAAAAACTTGGCAAGAAAAATAGCGATAGGCCTAATAACCAAAACACCAATATACACAAAATAAAAAGCACAGGATATAACGCAAAGTATCAATAAAAAAATGCTTTTAACGACAGAACCAAAGGTTATTTTCCATTTTGAGGTTGTTGCGGTTTTTGAGGACGATTTTTTTGTTGTTATAGAATTAGAAGGTTTCGAATAGCTATGGGGAAAATCGGAAGAGCTGCTTGAAGAACTTCGCCCGGCATACTCTCCGCTATGATAATGGTATTCTCCTGTCGAGTGATTCCAATGACCACCATTTGAATCTGTTCTGCCCGGATGAGCAAAAACAACAGAAACAATAAGAGAAAGCAACAATAAGAATATAAAAAGTCGCTTCACAAAGACCAACCCATCACTCGGAATCTTTATTAAAAGCGGAGAGGAGAGTTTTGACAACAACTCTTTGTTCGTCCGACAGATTGCAGACATCTTTCACTATTTCAAGAAGCTCATCGTCAGAGCGGAGCTTTATTATAATGTCTGAAATCGTATCCGCTTTTTGATACTCAGTCGCGCTTGCCTCTGTCCATCCCATAAGGTAAGCGGGAGTGGTGTCAAGTTTGTCTGCAAGAGCCTTTATTTTGCTTGCTGGAATGTTAGAAATAATTCCTGTTTCGTATTTATGGATAGTTTGCTTTTTGGTTCCAACTGCATCAGCAAGCTCTTCTTGAGTAAGTTTCAATGATATTCGAAGATTTTTGATTTTTTCCCCAATAGTCATAGTTATGTCACATCCTCAAGTAGAGTATAGCGAAAACGAGGTCACTTGTCAAGAAATATTTTTCCGAAAAAGTTGCAAAAAGTGCTTGACAAGTTACACGATGGGTGATATAATGCAAGTAACTTAAAAGTGACAAGGAGGTGGCGTCGTGTTAGACGTTAGAGCATTAAAAGCGGAAATGGCGAGAAATGATTACACGCAGGTTAGGCTTGCGGCAGAACTCGGAATATCTCCCCGAACGCTTTCAAACAAGCTGAAGTCAGGGGAATTCGGCAACAAAGAGATGGAGATTATGATGGATAAGCTTCAGCTCAAAGACCCGATGGCAATTTTTTTTGGTCGATAAGTAACTTATAAGTTACTAAACACAAAAGGAGACGATAAAAGGAATGCTTGAACTTGTTATTTACTGCATACTGGCGGTGGCGGCGGTGGCGGCTGTGATAATTGCAAAAAAAATACAGTCCGCAACCTTCGGACTGTATTTGTGCTATGTAGTTTTACTCATGGCTCTTGCCACTCTACACTTTAGACCGTGGAGCATCTTTTGCTAATTTTTTGCAAAGCTCTTTCAAATAAGATTTTGCAAGGTCAAAGTTGCGTAAGGAGATACAGTTATTCAGCTCGTCGATAATGGGCCAGAGGTCATCGGACACATGCAGATAGATTTCTGCGGAGTATGTGCCAAATACCGCGCAATCTTCGTGCTGTTGCGAGTGGATGTAACGGCTTGCAGAGTTGATGTAGTTTTCAATGACACCGGCTCTATGTTCGGTATAAAACTTATTATTGAAGATTTCGCGCTGATGACGGTTGTTAAGCCATGCAGTTATTATCGGGGAAAAGATAGCGGCGAGAAGAGTTATCCCGGAGATAATGGCAGACCATACGGAACTCATAAGAACACATCCTTTGTTTTCTTATAAGTATAACACAGAAAAGACACAAACACAAGAAAGGACGGAAAGGGAAAATGAAAATCAGAATTGGTGACATTAGCGTGAGGTTTAAGAAAGACGACATAATCGGCGGCGTGGTATTCGGCTTGTTTATGGCGAGCGTTCTTATCCTCCCGCAGTTGATATTTTAAAAGAAAGGAGTGTTGAAAGAATGGACGAGTTCAATTTATTCGGAGAACAGCTTGAAAAGTTCAACGGTTTACTTGCCGAGAACGGACTTGTAGGAAAGTTCAAATGCACTCGATTTCCTATTGAGGTTGAGATTGAGAGAGATATGGTTTCCAGAGGTCAGACAAGTATGTTTGATGAGGAAGAAGATGAAAAGCTTAATCCGCAGACACGAATTGTATTAAGATTTCCGATTGGTGCGATGACGGTTGAGTTTGTCGGTAAGATTGTTCTTGCGGAAAAAACACTCAACAAGATTAAGTCGCAGGCGAAGAAACTTCACGATCTATATCTTCAAGGTTTTTTTGCAAGCGAGAAGATTAAGTACGAATAAAACAAAGAAAGGAGCGTTGAAAGAATGAAGGTAATTGACAGAATCCGTGCGATGAGCACAGAAGAGATTGCGGACGTTATATACAAGACGAACGAGAGTAACGAGGAGTTTGACAAGTTCTGCGAAAAGAAGCTTGTCCAGAACGAGCACGATGAGCTTGTGTGTCCGCACAACTACGAAAGATGCAAGACGTGTATCAAAGAATGGCTTGAAAGCGAGGTGCAGGAGCAGTGAATGAAATTCTGACGGAAGAAGAGCTCGACGAGATGGTCGAGGAGATTTATCAGGCGATTATGGGTGAGGAGGAATAGCGACATGACGAATTTTGAGAAGTTCATGAAAGAAGTAACTCCGGAGAAGCTTGCGGCAGAGATGATGTGTCCGTATGACGGAGGAGAGCTTCCGTGTCTTGAAAACTTTTCACTCCGCGGCAAGTGCCAAAAGTGCTGTCTTGATTATCTGTTGAAGGAGGCTGGTGAATAATGGCGAGCTGCAAGATTTGCGGTCAGGCGGTTGCGACGGGCGAGGTTATACATACGAACTGCAGGGAAGCCAGAGCACATCGGATTATGGGTGTTATTTGCGATAAGTATTGCAGATATCCCGATATCTGCAAAGATGCGGACGAGCTCGACAGGCATTGCGACGGTTGCAAGGTTGCGGACCTGCTCGGATGCAAATGAGGGGGACACCTCATCCGTCAGCTGAGGCTGACACCTTCCCCTCAAGGGGAAGGCTTAAAAATACGAAAGGAATGGTGACGGTATGTATAAGAATGTAAAGTTTAATGTAGAGGTAATAGGAATTCGCGGAGTTAAAGGCAAGTACGCCATGGAACACGAAGCGTTGCACGACTTTGCGGCATCTGAACATAAGAACATGCTTTTTGAATATGACAACGAGCGAGAGGCAAGGGCTGCTTGCGTGTGGATCAACAAGAATATAAAGGCGGAGAAAATGCCGGTTGAAGCGCACGTAGTAAAGAAAAGCGTGCTTATAGTGAAGACGAAGCGGGAGGCGAAGTGATATGGCAAGAGAAAAGCCGTATTTCAGAGAGACGGTAGCGGATATTGTTGAGCGTACGGGAAAAATGATGCTCAATGCAGACGACATAAGAAAATATCTGCACATCAGATACAACACGGCGGTCGGGTACCTTGACGGGAACAAGACTATCACGGTGTATCAGTTTGCGCAGAAGCTTATATGAGGGCGTTATATGAGCGAGATGATAAAAGTTTGTGAGAAGCTGTGCAGGAGATGCGCGTTTCGTTCGCAACCGTTTGCATTTACAATATACCATTGCGACTATGCGCTTATAAAGGAAGAGTGCAGACTTGACCCGCCCGGATTTTGCACACACTTTGTCGAAGACGAGCGATATGACGAACGCGCGGAATGGGCAAAACGCGAGGAGAAGCGGATTAAGCTTCAGAAACAAAAGGAAAAGTACCGCGAGGAGCACAAGGACGAATACAGGCGTCCTGTGGGAAGACCGAAGAAGGAGTGGGACTGATGGCGTTTGCAAAGAGACGAGAAAAAGACTATCACGTTTGCGAGTTCTGCAAGATACAGCCGTGCATGTATCAGATGCGCGGAGAGGTGGAGTATAACACGTTTTGTCGAAACTACACCGCAGACACGAGAAAGATAGCAAACGATAAGAAAAGCGGGAGGTAAGGGATGCTTAACAAAGTAATTCTTATGGGTAGGCTGACGAAAGACCCGGAACTGCGACACACGACAACGGACGTTCCGGTTGTGTCGTTTACGCTTGCCTGTGACCGAGGGTTTCAGACGAACGGTCAGAGCGTGGACTTTATAAATATTGTCGCGTGGAGAAGTACGGCAGAGTTTGTCACAAAGTGGTTTTCAAAGGGCCAGCTTGTGGCCGTGAGCGGAAGACTTCAGGTGCGTACATACAAGGACGGCAACGGCAACAACAGAACTGCAACAGAGGTTGTCGCGGACGAGGTTTTCTTTGCGGAAGCAAAGCGTGGGGGAGAGTATCCCTCCACCGCTGGCGCGGTCCCCCTCCCTTTACACAAGGGAG